>PUOZ01000120.1 GCA_003553165.1 Thioalkalivibrio sp. | reverse complement strand
CGCTTGGACTCGATCTGGTCCAGGGCGCCGTAGACCACGCCCTCGGCCACGGACTTCTTGCCGTCGCGCATCACGGTGTTGATGAATTTCGCCAGGCGCTCACTTCCGAACTTCGGGTCGGGAAGGATGTGGCGCTTCGGGGCCTCTGATCTTCTGGACATGGTTGTTTTCCTGAACCGACGGAATTAGGTCTTTTTCGGACGCTTGGCGCCGTACTTGGAGCGGGCCTGGGTGCGTTTCTGCACGCCCTGGGTGTCGAGGCTGCCGCGCACCGTGTGATAACGCACACCAGGCAGGTCCTTGACACGACCGCCGCGGATCAGGACCACCGAGTGCTCCTGGAGGTTGTGCCCCTCACCGCCGATGTAACTGGTCACCTCGTAGCCGTTGGTCAGCCGCACGCGCGCAACCTTGCGCAGCGCCGAGTTGGGCTTCTTCGGGGTGGTGGTGTAGACGCGCGTGCAAACACCCCGCTTCTGCGGCGAACCCTGAAGCGCGGGAACCGCACTCTTTTCCACCTTGCGCTTGCGCGGCTTGCGCACCAACTGGTTAATCGTGGCCATGCAACCCTTTCTCCTAGCCGAAAAATAACGACAGGCCGATACGTCGACCGGCCTGCCGAGGGAGCGGAAGTTTAAAGACCGCCCCCAACAGTGTCAAGGTTGAAACGCCGCTATTCGGCGTTATCACCCGCTTGCGTATCATTCCCGGGAGCAGTGGCCGTCTCCGACTCGACCGCTTCGCCGCCCACCATGTCGAAGCTCGGCAGCTCGCGCAGGCGCTTGCGCCGCCGCTCCCGGTGGTATGCGAGGCCGGTGCCGGCCGGAATCAGCCGGCCGACGATCACGTTCTCCTTCAGGCCCCGCAGTTCGTCGCGGGCACCCCGGGTGGAGGCCTCGGTCAGAACCCGCGTGGTCTCCTGGAAGGAGGCCGCGGAGATGAACGACTCGGTGACCAGCGAGGCCTTGGTGATACCCAGGAGCACGCGCTCGTAGGTCGCCGGACGCTGATCCTTCTCCAGCTTGTCGTTCTCCTCGATCACCCGGGCGCGGTCCAGCTGATCGCCGGACAACAGCCGGGAGTCGCCGGAATCGGCGATCACGACCTTGCGGATCATCTGGCGCAGGATCACCTCGATGTGCTTGTCGTTGATCTTCACGCCCTGCAGACGGTAGACGTCCTGGATCTCCTGCACATGGTATTCGGCAAGCACCGTGGCGCCCCGCAACCGAAGGATGTCGTGCGGGTCGAGTTCCCCGTCGACGATGATCTCGCCCCGCTCCACGCGCTCGCCCTCGAAGACGTTCACGTTCCGGTACTTCGGAATCAGGGTCTCCTGGGGATCACCCTGATCGGGCGTGATCACCACGCGCTGCTTGCCCTTGGTCTCCTTGCCGAAGGAGATCGTGCCGGAGATCTCGGCCAGCACGGCCGGATCCTTCGGCTTGCGGGCCTCGAACAGGTCCGCCACCCGGGGCAGACCCCCGGTGATGTCACGCGTCTTGGAAGACTCCTGCGGCAAACGCGCGATGACGTCACCCACCTCGACCCGGGCATTGTCTTCCAGATTGAAGATGGCGCCGGCCGGAAGCATGTACTGCGCCGGCATGTCGGTGCCGGCGATGAACAGATCGTTGCCCTCTTCGTCGAGCAGCCGCACGGTGGGCCGGACGTCCTTGCCGGCGGCGGGTCGGCTCTTGGGATCCATCACCACATTGGACGAGAGCCCGGTGAATTCGTCGGTCTCCTTGGTCACCGTCACGTTCTCGATGAAGTCGGCAAGCCGCACGTTCCCGGCCACCTCGGTGATGATCGGGTGGGTGTGCGGGTCCCAGATCGCCACTTCCTGTCCGGGCGACACCGGATCGCCGTCCCCGACGCTGATGGTCGCCCCGTAGGGCACCTTGTAGCGCTCGCGCTCGCGACCGGCATCATCGACCACGCCAAGCTCCCCGGACCGCGAGACCGCGACCAGGTTGCCGTGCTTGTTGGCCACGGTCTTGATGTTGTGCAGGCGGATCTGGCCCGCGTTCTTCACCTGGATCGCACTGACCGTCACCGACCGGCTGGCGGCACCCCCGATGTGGAAGGTACGCATCGTCAACTGGGTACCCGGTTCGCCGATCGACTGGGCCGCGATCACGCCCACGGCCTCGCCGATGTTGACCAGGTGCCCGCGCGCCAGGTCGCGGCCGTAGCACTTTGCACAGATCCCCTGGCGGGTCTCGCAGGTGATCGCCGAGCGCACCCAGACCTCGTCGACACCGTTGGCGTCGAGGAGATCCACGCGGGCCTCGTCCAGCAGTTCACCGGCCGCGACCAGGACCTCGTCGCCGCCTGGCCGCAGCACGTCCTGTGCCGCCGTCCGGCCAAGCACTCGGTCGCGCAGCGGCTCGACCACGTCGCCGCCCTCGATGATCGGCTTCATCAGCAGTCCCTGCTGGGTCCCGCAGTCGGTCTCGGTCACCACCACGTCCTGGGAGACGTCCACCAGGCGGCGGGTGAGGTAGCCCGAGTTCGCGGTCTTCAGCGCGGTGTCGGCGAGACCCTTACGCGCGCCGTGGGTGGAGATGAAGTACTGCAGTACGTTGAGGCCCTCGCGGAAATTCGCGGTGATCGGGGTTTCGATGATCGAGCCGTCCGGCTTGGCCATCAGGCCGCGCATACCGGCCAACTGCCGGATCTGGGCGGCGGAACCACGGGCACCGGAGTCGGCCATCATGAAGATGGAGTTGAACGAGGACTGCCATACCGTGTCACCGTCGCGGGTGGTCACCTCTTCCTTGCCGAGGTGTTCCATCATCGCCTTGGCGACCTGGTCATTGCAGTGCGACCAGATGTCCACGACCTTGTTGTACCGCTCGCCCTTGGTCACCAGGCCGGAGGAGTACTGCTCCTCGATCTCCTTCACCTGGTCCTCGGCACGGCCCAGGATCGCGACCTTTTCCTCGGGGATCACCATGTCGTCGGCGCAGAAGGACACGCCGGCGCGCGTCGAGAAACGGAAGCCCAGGTACATCAGCTGGTCGGCGAAGACCACGGTGTCCTTGAGGCCCAGGCGCCGGTAGCAGGCATTGATCAGCTGCGAGATGGCCTTCTTGCTCAATTCCCGGTCGATCAGCCGGAACGGCAACCCGCGGGGCAGGATGCCGGACAGGATGGCACGCCCGACGGTGGTGTCGATGCGCCGCAGCGGCAGCTGCTCGCCGTCGTTCACTTCGCCGTCGTACTCCGGAATGCGGACACTGACGCGGGCGTGCAGATCGACCATACCGTTCTCGTAGGCACGGTGCACCTCGTCGACATCGGCGAAGACCATCCCCTCGCCGCGCGCGTTCACCCGGGCGCGGGACAGGTAATACAGACCGAGTACGATGTCCTGCGACGGCACGATGATGGGCTCGCCGTTTGCCGGGGACAGCACGTTGTTCGAGGACATCATCAGCGTGCGCGCCTCGATCTGCGCCTCCAGCGACAGCGGCACGTGCACGGCCATCTGGTCGCCGTCGAAGTCGGCGTTGAAGGCCGCACAGACCAGCGGGTGCAGCTGGATCGCCTTGCCCTCGATCAGCACAGGCTCGAAGGCCTGGATGCCGAGGCGGTGGAGCGTCGGCGCGCGGTTGAGGAGCACGGGATGCTCGCGGATCACCTCGTCGAGGATGTCCCAGACCT
>PUOZ01000140.1 GCA_003553165.1 Thioalkalivibrio sp. | reverse complement strand
TGTCTTCGCGGTCTTCGTGGTAACAAAGCCCTTGCCCTCGCCCGGCCGGGTGAAAGGGCTTTGCACCACGAAGAACACGAAGACACGAAGGTTTTGAGGGGGTGGGTCTGCCGCGTTCCCTCGTCAACGTCATGGCCTGGGCACCGTCGATCGTGAAACCGCCGCTCGCCTGAGCCACACCCCAACCCCATTTCCCTTCTTCGTGTCTTCGCGGTCTTCGTGGTAACAAAGCCCTTGCCCTCGCCCGGCCGGGTGAAGGGGCTTTGCACCACGAAGCGGGTGCGGTCCGCCGGGGGTCTTCAGCGTGACTCGAGTTGTCCCGAGAACAGGGCTGCCAGCACGGTGCCGTCGCTGGCCTCAAGCGCGTGGCCGCCGGGACTCAGCAGCATCTCCGCCCTTCCGCGCAGGTCGGCGACCCGGTTCAGATCCTGCAGCACCGGATCCACGACGGTGTCGCTGAAACGCACGATCGACACATAACGGATGTCCGGGTGGGTCTGGTGACTCAGCCAGCGCAGCACGTTCCCCGGCTGGTTCGGGCTGATTCCGGAGTACAGCTCCAGCAGCCGCTGCAGGTCCGCCTGGCTCAGCAGCGGCGTGTAGGTGCCCAGCGGTGACTGCCAGAAGAAATCCCCCAGTTGAATCATGCTGCTGTCCACGTGCGGGCTGGCGATCGTGATCAGCACCTCCACCTCGGGGCGTCTGCGCGTGACCAGAGAATAGCGCGCGACGACGCCTGCAATGGAGTGCGCCACGAGGATCACGGGCTCGTCTGGGTGGCGTCGCGCCACCGCGTCCAGGTACAGATTCAGCCATTCGGCCTGCATCGACACCGGACGTTCGGTGGGCATCACCAGGGTGTAGAAGAGCTTGCGGGTCGCCTCGGGGGAACGGTCGAACTCGACCCCGCGCAGGGACGGCAGCATCTGCCCACCGTCCGCCCAACCGGAGCCGGCCAGAGGGATCGTGACCCCCGCCTCGCGGAAGGGGTGGTTCAGCTGGCTCTGGTACCCGGGGATCAACAACATCACCTGGCCGGCCAAGGGGAGCGGCAGCAGGAACAGCAGGACTGCAACAACGATTGGACGCAGCATATCGCCAGCCCCGGGTCTTCGCTCAGACGCGCCGCGGACCCAGTCCGGCGATCGCCATCTCCGCCGCCCGGACCACGGCGCGGCCCTTGTTCAGGGTCTCCTGCCACTCGTTTTCCGGCACCGAGTCGTAGACCACTCCGGCACCGGCCTGGATGTGCAGGACACCGTCGTGCAACACCGCGGTGCGGATCGCAATGGCAGTGTCCATGTTCCCGGACCAGGACAGATACCCGACGGCTCCAGCGTACACGCCGCGCTTGACCGGTTCCAGTTCGTTGATGATCTCCAGCGCCCGGATCTTCGGGGCACCGCTGACGGTGCCGGCCGGGAAGGTCGCGCGCAGCACGTCCATGGCGCTGAGGCCGGGCTGCAGTTCCCCTTCCACATTGGAAACGATATGCATCACGTGCGAGTACCGTTCCACGACCATGGTGTCGGTGACCCGCACGGTCCCGGTGCGGCTCACGCGGCCGACGTCGTTGCGTCCGAGGTCGATCAGCATCAGGTGCTCGGCCCGTTCCTTGGGGTCGGCCAGCAGTTCCGCTTCCAGGGCCTGATCCTCCTCCGGATTGCGGCCCCGGGGCCGGGTTCCGGCGATCGGGCGGACGGTGACGCGATCGTCCTCCAGCCGCACCAGGATCTCCGGCGAGGCGCCGACCACGTGGTGGTCGCCCAGGTCCATGTAGTACATGTAGGGCGAGGGGTTCAGGCCGCGCAGCGAGCGGTAGAGATCCAGCGGCGGCGCGCTGAACGGAACGCTCATGCGTTGCGCGAGCACCACCTGCATCACGTCGCCATCGACGATGTACTGCTGTGCCCGGGCCACGGCAGCCCGGAAGTCCTTCCCGGGCCAGCCGGCGGAGTATTCGGGCACCGCGCGCGGCCGGGGGTGGGGATGGGGGCGCTCCAGGGGTTCGAGCAGGCGGGTCTCGAGCCGGTCCAGACGCAGCGAGGCCTCGGCCTGCCCCTGCGGCCGCGTGGCGTCCGCATGCGCCACCAGATAGAGTCGCCCGGCGAGGTTGTCGAATACCACGACCTCGTCGGAGACCATCAGCAGGATATCGGGCAGCCCAAGGGCGTCGGGCTTTTCCTGCCCGGCCAGGCGCGGCTCGATCAACTGCACGGTCTCGAAACCGAAATAGCCGACCAGGCCGCCGGTGAACCGCGGCAGCCCGCCCAGGTCCGGAACCCGGAAACGGGCCTGGAATTCCTCGATCCAGGCCAACGGGTCGTCGTGTTCCAGACTCTCCACCACGACGCCGTCGGTCTCGACCTCGATGCGATGCCCGCGGACGCGCACGAGGGTGCGCGCCGGCAGCCCGATGAACGAGTAGCGACCCCATTTCTCGCCACCCTGCACCGACTCGAAGAGGTAGGTGAAAGGCAGGTTGCCCAGCTTCAGGAAAATCGAGAGCGGCGTGTCGAGATCAGCGAGCACCTCCCGCACCAGCGGGATGCGGTTGTAGCCCTCGTCCACGAGGCGATCGAACTGCTCGGGACTCATGGCCGCCCACCCGGAAAACGCTGCCCCCGACAAGTCCGCTGCCCCGACAACACGGACCGGCCGAACGGGAACGAAACCGCCGACGCCCGCTCATCCCGAGCCAGTCGAGGGGTTGTGCCGCACGTCGGGAAGGTCGTCTTCAGCACGCTTCCCAACCCCGGCGGCCGCCGGCCGTTCGGCATGGACTCATGCGACCTCGGCCTGCAGCAGGCCGGGCAGTTCGTCGAGACGGTCGAGCACGGCGTCCGGACCCTCGTCGCGGATGTCCGCGCCGTGGTTGTAGCCGTAGCTCATGCAGACGATGCGGAAACCGGCGGCCCGGGCCGCCTTCACGTCACTGCGGGAATCGCCGACCATCAGCGATTCGCCGGGCGTGACACCGAGTTCTGCGGCGGCATGCAGCAGCGGCGCCGGATCGGGCTTCTTGCGTTCCAGCGTGTCGCCCGAGACGACCAGGGCGAAACGGTCCAGGATCCCCTTGTCGCGCAGCAGCGGCAGGGTGAACTGCTCGGCCTTGTTGGTGACGCAGCCCAGCCGGAACCCGGCGGCCTGCAACAGGTCCAGCCCCTCGCGCACGCCGGGATAGAGGCGGCTCCGCTGCGAGGTGTTGTCTCGGTAGATACGCATGAATACCGGAAGGGCACGCGCGAAAAGTACGGGGTCGGCCTCGCCATCGAGGTCATTGACCAGGGCCCTCTGCACCAGGCGCTCGACGCCGTTGCCGACCCAGTTGCGCACGGCGGGTTCACCCCGTCGGGGCAGGCGCAATTCATCCATCATCGCATCGACGCTGAAGGCCAGATCCGGGACACTGTCGACCAGCGTCCCGTCGAGGTCGATCAGGATCATCCGGGGGCGCGGCAGAAACACGGCGGGCGACAGGGGATCAGGCCTTGGCCAGTTCGTCGCGCATCTTTTTCACGATGCTGTCGTAATGGTTCGGGTCGGTATCGCTCGCGGCACCGAAGATCGCCGATCCGGCGACAAAGGTGTCGGCGCCGGCGGCCTTGATCTCGCGGATGTTGTCCGCCTTCACCCCACCGTCGATTTCGAGCCGGACCTCGCGACCCGAGTCCTTGAT
>PUOZ01000322.1 GCA_003553165.1 Thioalkalivibrio sp. | reverse complement strand
GTCACCGGCAACGCCAGCGTGGAGGATCTGCCCAGTTCGCTGCGCTTCTTCGCCGGTGGCGACACCAGCGTCCGCGGGTTCGGGTTCCAGCAGCTGGGTCCGCTCGATGACGAAGGCAACGTCATCGGCGGCAGGCATCTGCTGGTGGGCAGCGTCGAATACGATCACCCGATCGGTGAGGGGAACTGGGGTGCCGCGGTCTTTCTCGACGCCGGCAACGCCTTCAACGACTTCGACGACTACGATCTGAAGGGCGGCGGCGGCTTCGGCATCCGCTGGCGTTCGCCGGTCGGACCCATTCGCCTGGATCTCGCCCACGCACCGGACTCCAAGGACAACTTCCGGATTCACTTCACGATGGGGCCCGATCTGTGATGCGCCTGATCCGCGTCCTGCTGGGCATCCTGGGCGGGATCCTGGTCCTGGTCCTGCTGGCGCTGGCCGGTGCAGTCGCGCTCGTCGTCACCGAAGACGGTACCCGCTGGCTGGTTACCCAGGCCGAGCGGCACGCCCCGATGACGCTTGAGGTCGGCCAGGTGGACGGGACCCTGTTCCGGGGGCTGTCGCTGACCGGTCTGCGAGTGGGCATCGACGAAACCCTTGTGCAGCTCGACGCGATGCAGATTCACGTCGACGCGGCACCCCTGCTGAAGCTCACGCTGAGGATCCGCAACCTGGCCCTCGCAGGCGTGACGGTGGACCTGCCTGCGCCCGACCCGGAGCCGTCCGAGCCCACCCCCGCGCTGGAACTTCCCGACGCGATCGAGCTTCCGCTGAGGGTGGAAGTCGAGCGTTTCAGCCTGACGGGCCTGCACCTGCAACAGGCAGGCGAAACATTGTTCCAGCTGGACCGACTCGCCCTGCGGCTGGACGCCGGCCCGGAGCGCCTGCGCGTGGCCGACCTGGAATTGGCGATACCCGAGGCCGAGGCATGGCTGGATGTCGAACTGCAGCCTGCCGGGGCTTACCCGCTGCGGCTGGACGGACGCTGGCGATTCGCCCTGCCCGAGGGAGCCGCGGAAGGCCTGGAGGCAACCCATGCCGAGGGCGAACTGACGGTGGAAGGGGAACTGCAGGGACAGCTGCAGCTCGTGCATCGGCTGCGGGCCGGGGTGGAAATGGACACCCGACTGATTGCCCAGGAGCTGTTCGGCACTCCGCAGATCAGCCTGGACAATCGCTGGGCGGCATTCCGCTACCGGTTGGATCCAGAGACCGTCGCCACGATCGACGCCGGCGAACTGCATCTGCAGGGCACGCTGACGGACTGGGCGGCGCGGATCGCGACGGGGGCACAGCTGACCGGACTACCCGAGGCCAGGCTGACAGCGGAATTCAGCGGCTCCATGACCCATGCGGACATCACCTTGTTGAGCCTGAGCAGCGAGGCCGGCCGGGTCGACCTCCAGGGGCGTTTGGGCATGGACGAGGCGCTGACCTGGGATCTGCAGGCGGCTGTCCGGGAGTTCTCAACCCTGGCCCTGGGACTCGAACTCGACGCTGCGGTCCAGACGCTGCAGCTGACCAGCACCGGTTCCCTGCCGCAGACGGGTGAGGCGGGCCTGGAGGACCTGCTTCTCGGGATGACCGCCGCGGTGGAGATCCGTGAACTGCGCGCCCGCGTGGAACAACAGGAGCTGGAAGGGTCGGGCTGGGCGCGGATACAGGACGGGTCCGCTTCGATCGAGGACATGCTGTTCCGTCTCGGGCCTAGGGGTACGGTCCGGCTGGACGGCGAGGCCAACCTGGGCGCGGAGATTCCCTTCCGGCTCACCCTCGCCGCCGACGCGATGGACCTTGGCTTCCTGGTTCCGGACAGGCAGCTTGCGCTGGATCGGCTTCGGCTCGGCGCCGAGGGCCGATTCGGCCTGGACACCGGAATCCTGGCGGCGGAGATCGACCTCTCCGAGCTCGCGGCCCGGGTCGACGGTCAGGAACTCTCGGCACGCGCCGGGGTGGGGCTCACGGAGCTGCAGGCCGATATCCGAAGCCTCGATGTCTTCCTTCCCGGCGATGGCCGGCTCTCGGCAGCCGGGCGGGTGGCTTACGGTGCGGGAATCGAATGGGAACTCGACCTGTCCGGTCGGGAGCTCGATCCGGGAGTATTCCTGCCGGAACTCGCAGGGAATCTGGCGCTGGAACTGGGCAGCCGGGGCGCGCTGCCGCCCGGGGAAGAGCTCCGTGCCGAGGTGGACCTGCGCGAACTGCGTGGAGTACTGCGCGACCAGCCGGTGGACGGTGTCGCGGACATCGCGATCGCCGGCAACCGGATCCAGGTCGACCGGCTCGATCTCAGCATGGGCGCCAACCGACTCAACGCCAGCGGCAGCATCGACGACGTACTGGCCCTGGATCTGACCCTGGATGCGCCCGAACTGGATCGCATCCTGCCCGCACTCGCGGGACGGATCCGGCTTGACGCGAACCTCGGCGGCACCATGGAGAGCCCCCGGATCACCGCACGCGGCCAGGGGGCCGGGCTGCGCTACGAGGACCTCGGACTGGATGAGCTGAGTCTCGAACTCGACGCCGGGCTTGAACCCGAAGCCCCCGCCCAATTGACGCTCAGGCTGTCCGGTCTAGAGGCGGGTCCGGAGCGCATCGACGAAATCCGCGTGGGCGCAGAGGGGAAGGCCTCGGCCCACCGGCTCACCCTGGCCGTGGATGCCGGCGACCTGGGCCGCCTGCGCGTGGGTGCGTCGGGGGGTTATGACCTGGACCAGACCCGCTGGAGCGGCACCCTGGAGCGCTTGGATCTCGAACAGCCAATGGGCGGTGACTGGTCCCTGCGCCAACCGGTCGCAGTCAGCGCCAGCCCCGACCGGGCCAGTCTCGGCGAGCTCTGTCTGGGCCGGGAACAGGCCAGTCTCTGCCTCAGCGGCAACTGGGACCCGGCAGCGGGCAGCCAGGGCCAGGGGTCCCTCGACGCACTGGACCTCGCCTGGCTCGCGCCATTGCTGCCCCCGGGTACCGTGATCGCAGGTGAACTGAACGCGCGCCTTCGCGCCGCCGTCGATCCGCAGGGGCGCCTGCGCGCGGAAGTCAGCGTCCCGCCCGCTGCCGGCCAGATCCTGTTCGAACTGGCCGACGGGACTCCGCAGACCATCCCCTATCGCGATCTGCGGCTGAGCGTCCAGGTCGATGACCGTTCCCTGGAGGCCGATGCAGGCCTGTCCTTCCTCGATGAGGGCGAAGCGCGCGCGTCGGCCCGCGTGCGCCCCGAGGGCGACAGCTACCGTGTCGATGGCGAGGTCCGGGCGGGTCTGGAGAGTCTCGACTGGGTCAGCGCGTTCTCGCCGGAGATCCAGAACGTGCACGGACGCCTGCGGGCCGACCTGGTTCTCGGTGGCCTGCTGAACGCACCGTTGCTCGAAGGCAGCATCCGGCTCGAGGAGGCTGGCGTGACGATTCCCGTGGCCGGCCTGGTGCTGGAGGTGCCGCTGCTGGTGGCCGAAGCGGTGTCGGCCGAAGAGATGCGCCTCAGCGGCGAACTGCGCTCGGGCGGCGAATCGCTGCAGGTCGAGGGAGAACTGCTGTTCACAGACCAGCGTCCGCAGGCCGACATCCGAATCCGCGGCGAGCGGTTTCTGGCCGTGGATCGCCCGGACATACGGGCCCGGATCAGCCCGGACCTGACCGTGAATTTCCGTCCCGAACGGCTGACGGTGCGCGGGGAGGTTCTG
>PUOZ01000119.1 GCA_003553165.1 Thioalkalivibrio sp. | reverse complement strand
GCCAGCGCCACGCGCACGCCGTGCGCCGCGAGCGCGTGTGAAATTGCAAACCCGATGCCGTTGGCCGCGCCGGTGACCAGAGCAGTCTTGCCCGACAGATCGGTGGCGAGTCGGTTGGTCATCTTGTCCTCCGTGATGATGCCTCGGCTGCCGCAGCGCCCTGATTTCGGGCAGCTGGCCGCGCGATGTCGCCACCTGATGCCACATGTGCCCGGCCAATGCCATCAGATGTTGTATTGACGTTCGTTTCTGTTCGCTTACGTTGTGCCGCGAGGAGGATAGTGGATGCACCAAGAGACTACGCACCCGACGTCGAAGGACAGGCGGCGTGTGTCCGGGCGGCGCGCCGGGCACGGCGTGTCGGCGCAACTGGCCTCGACCCGCCGCCACGCGATCGGCACCATGGTCAGCGAACATGGCGCGGTGACGGTCAGCGAACTGGCGGCCTGCTTCGGCGTCTCCGCAATGACAATCCGGCGCGATCTGGAGCATCTGCAGCACCAGGGCGCGGTCGAACGCGCGCCTCCGGCACGGGCCATTTGCCTCGGAACTGCTCCAGGAGGTATTCGGGGATGCGCCGCTCCAGGTAGCTGCGTCCGAAACCCTCCAGAAAGCCCACGTGGCCACCGCGCGCATGGCGTTCAAGGATTACATTTTCGGACAACTCGCCGGGTTCCGGAAGGCTTTCGCCGGTCATGAACGGGTCGTTCACGGCATTGATCAGAAGCGTCGGTATGCGGATGTCCTTAAGTATGTGGATGCTGCTCGCGCGGTCATAATAATCGTCCACGTCCCGGAAACCATGCAGCGGGGCCGTGATCCGGGCATCGAACTGGCGGAAGGTCCGCAGGTCCCGAATCCCCTCGGCGAGATCCGGACGCGCAAGAACACGGCACTTTTTCTGCCACTGCCGTCGCAACTGCCCCAGGATGTGGCGCTGGTACACCCGGGAGAGACCCCGGTCCAGCCGCTCTGCGGCGACGTGCAGCCGGAACGGGACCGACACCGCCACCGCGCAATCGACGCCAAGATCCTCCCCGCCCCGTGCGAGGGTATGCAGCAGCGCGCTGCCGCCGAGCGAAACCCCCACCGCCGCCAGCCCGCGGCGGCTGTAGCGCCGATGCACTTCGCCCAGCACGTACATCGGGTCATCACTCTCACCCATGTGATAGCTGCGCAGCTTGCGGTTGGGTTCACCCCCGGCACCGCGAAAATGCATGGTGCAGGGCCAGAATCCGCGCGCGTGCAGCGCGCGCATCAAGCCACGAGAGTAGACCGACTGGCTGCCGCCACCCAGCCCGTGCAGCAGCACGACGATCGGTCCGCCCGGATCGGGCCCCCAGTCAAGCGAGAGGAAATCTCCGTCCGGCAGCGTCATGTGCTGCCGACGCAGCATGATCCCGCGGCGCAGCCGCAGCACGTTGGGCACGATCGTCTGCAGGTGTCCGCCCGGCAGCCACCAGGCGGGCCGGAAGCTCCGGTCACGATCTTCAGCCACCATGCGATGACCCGCGCGATGGCCTCCCCAGGCCGATCAACGGTACTGCCGCAGGTACCACCACTCGAAGGCCCGCTTCGCCCAGTGAAACACGGGGGTCGACGGGAGGATCACGTTCCGCGTCTCCGTGCGCTTGACCAGGATTCCGCTGGTCCGGGTGTCGACGATGCAGATCAGCTCCGCCTTGAAGGTGTGGCTGGGGGCCTTCCCCTGGAACTCGCCAAGCAGATTGGCTACCGCGGCCTCGGCCTGGAGATCCGCCATGTGGGCCTGCTTCGGCAACCAGTCCGGACCTGGGAAGCTGCCGGAATCGCCGGCCACGTAGACCTTGTCCTGCCCCGTCACCTGGCAGGAGGCGTTGGCCTGCAGCAGCCCGCCGTCGGAGCGCGGGAGATCGGTATTGTCGAACCAGGCGTTGCCGGTCATCCCCGGCATGAAAACGATCAGGTCGGCCGCGAACTCGCCGCCCTCGGTGGTCACCTTGTCCGCCTCGAAACCCTTGAGCTTGTGCCCCAGATGAGTCTCGATGTCCCGGCGCTTCATCTCGCGCATCAAACCCTCGACCGCCTTGGGACCCAGGCGATTGCCCGGCTTGGGCGCCGGAGTGAAGAAGACCAGCTTGAACCGGTCGCGATGGCCGCGCTTGCGCAGATGCTGATCGATGCCGAACATGAATTCGAAGATCGGCCCCCCGCGCATCGCCGCCGGCTCCTTCGGGTTGCCGGCAAAGCCGAAGGCGATCGTGCCGCCCTTCATCTCGGCAAGGCGATCGCGTATCCGCACCGCCGCCTCCACGCCCTCGCAGGGCGTGATTGCGTGTTCGATGCCCGGCAGCTTCTTCAGAAACCGCCCGCCCGAGGCAATGATCAGTCCGTCGTTCGCCACCTCTCCGGAATCGGTCAGCCCCGTCCGTCCGCCGTCCTTCAACCCGGTGACGGCGGCCGGATGGTAGGTCACGCCCTGGCGCTCGAAGAACGGCTTCAGATCGACGACCACGTCCTCGGGCGTGCGCAGGCCGGTGGGAATCCAGATCGTGCTCGGGTAGTACACCAACTCCGGCTTCGGCGCGATCACGTCGATGGCAAGCGCACGATCGGCCGCGCGCAGCTTGCGGATGGCGGTCAGGGCGCCGAAACCGGCGCCTATCACGGTGATACGGGTCATGAGCGGGGTCCCTGATGGCGGCAATCCAGCTATTGTATTGGGTCGGGAGCACCCAGGGCCAATGGCCGCAGTCGCCGGAATGCCCGGCCCGCCAGACCCCAATCACTACCTGTGTTGCGTCTCCGCCGGGTAGAATACCGTCCGCACCCCGTTGGAGACGCGATCGTGAACGCCATCCCCCTGCTGATCGGCGCAGCGGATCATACGGTGGCGATCGAGCCCCGGATGGCCAACCGTCATGGCTTGATCGCCGGCGCGACCGGGACGGGCAAGACCGTCACGCTTCAGGTCCTTGCCCAGGCCTTCTCGGATCTGGGCGTACCGGTCTTCGTACCCGATATCAAGGGTGACTTCTCCGGGGTGGCCGCGCCGGGATCCCCAAGCGACCGACTCACCGAGCGTGCGCGCCGCGTCGGCATCGAGCCGCTCGAACTCTACGGCGCACCCACCGTCTTCTGGGACATCTTCGGTGACCACGGGCACCCCTGGCGCCTCACCATCGCCGATTTCGGACCGGTGCTGCTGAGCCGCCTGTTGAACCTCAATGACACCCAGACCGGATTGATGCAACTGGTCTTCCGGGTCGCCGACGACAAGGGCTGGCTCCTGCTGGATCTGAAGGACCTGCGGGCGATGTTGGGCTGGGTGAACGAACATCGACGCGAGCTGACAGGTGACTACGGCAACGTGGCGCCCGCGAGCATCGGCGCCATCCAGCGCGCCCTGCTCACCCTCGAAAGCCAGGGCGGGGAGCACTTCTTCGGAGAACCGGCCGTCACCCTGGAGGACTTCCTGCAGACCGATGCGGCAGGCAAGGGTGTCATCAACATTCTGCACGCCGAGCGCCTGTACCGGAACAGTCCATTGGTCTACTCGACGCTGCTGCTATGGCTGCTGTCGGAGCTGTTCGAACAGCTGCCCGAGGTGGGCGACCCGGACCGCCCCCGCTTCGTACTCTTCTTCGACGAGGCCCACCTCCTCTTTCGGAACACGCCGCGCTCCCTGGTCGACCGCATCGAACAGG
>PUOZ01000062.1 GCA_003553165.1 Thioalkalivibrio sp. | reverse complement strand
GAGCCCTCTCCCCTCTCCCGCTTGCGGACAAGGTGCCCGGAGTAACGGGGCCGGGGGTGAGGGCCGGGGTTTACCCCACGCTGCCGTAGTGCACGGCGGAGCCGAGCCAGCGGCGGATCAGGGTCTGGGTGCGCTGGGAGTCGGGGAAGACCTGCTGCGCCAGGCGCGTGGCGGCGTCCATCAGGTCCTGATCGCGGCCCCAGTCGGCGATGCGGTAGGCCCGGTCGCCGGTCTGGCGGGTGCCCAGCATTTCCCCGGGGCCGCGGATCTTCAGATCCACCTCGGCGATCTCGAAGCCGTTGTCGGTGCGGCGCATGGCCTCCAGCCGCTCCTGCGCGATCTCGCCCAGGGGCGGCCGGTACAGCAGCACGCAGGCACTGGCGCGGTGCCCGCGCCCGACGCGCCCGCGCAACTGGTGCAGCTGCGACAGCCCCATGCGTTCGGCGTTTTCGATGATCATCAGGCTGGCGTTCGGGACGTCCACCCCGACCTCGATCACCGTGGTCGCCACCAGCAGGTCGATCTCGCCGCGGCGGAAGGCGTCCATCACCAGATCGCGGTCGCTGCCCTTCATGCGCCCGTGCACGCGCTCGATGCGCAGGTGCGGCAGCGCCGCCCGCAGGCGCTCGGTCGTGTCCTCGGCGGCCTCCGCCTCCAGGACGTCGGAGGCCTCCACCAGGGGGCAGACCCAGTACGCCTGAATGCCCTCGCCGCAGGCGACGCGGATGCGCTCGATCACCTCGTCGCGGCGCTCGCTGCTGATCAACGCGGTCTTCACCGGGGTGCGGCCCGGCGGGCGCTCGTCCAGCACCGACTGGTCCAGGTCCGCGTACAGCGACATCGCCAGCGTGCGCGGGATCGGCGTTGCGGTCATGATCAATTGGTGCGGCACCAGCCCGCTGCCCTTGTCGCGCAGGGCCATGCGCTGGTGCACGCCGAAGCGGTGCTGCTCGTCGATGATCGCGAGCCCCAGTCGTGCGAAGGCGACCTGATCCTGAAACAGGGCGTGGGTGCCGACGGCCAGCTCCAGCTCCCCGGCGGCCAGCGCGCTCAGCAGGGCCTCGCGCTCGCTCTTGCGCTGGCGGCCGCCGAGCCAGGCCAGCCCGACGCCCAGCGGGTCCAGCCAGGCGGCGAGGTTGCGCGCATGCTGCCGCGCCAGCAGTTCCGTCGGTGCCATGAAGGCCACCTGGTAGCCCGCCTCGATGGCGGTGAGCGCGGCGGCGACCGCGACCAGGGTCTTGCCGGAGCCGACATCGCCCTGGAGCAGGCGGTTCATCGGCAGGTCGCGGGCCAGGTCGGTGCGGATCTCCACGATCGCGCGTTCCTGTGCCCGGGTCATGGTGAACGGCAGATCCTCGAGCAGCCGGGGCCACAGGGTCCCGGCCGGGCGCAGGACCGGCGCACGCCCCTGCGGGCGGGAGCCGGCATTGATCATCAACGCCAGCTGGTGTGCGCACAGCTCCTCCAGCACCAGACGCGTCAGCGCCGCGCTGCGTCCCTGCGCGCTCCCCGGCTCCAGCAGGGTGGTGTTCGCCGAATCGGCCGCGGGCTGGTGCGCCGCGCGCAGCGCCTGGCCCAGCCCCGGCAGGCCCTGCCGCTGCAGTTCGGGCAGAACGTCCGGCAGCCGGTCCGCCTCCGGGAGCACCGTGCCCACGAGATCGCGCAGCAGGCGCTGCGAGAGGCCCTCGGCGGCCGGGTACACCGGGGTCAGCGCGGGTTCCAGCGGGGGCGGCGGGTCGCGCAGGATGCGGTACTCGGGGTGCACGCACTCCTGCGCCCCCGGCAGGCCGCGGATTTCGCCGAAGGCACGTACCCGGGCACCGGCTGCGAAGGCCTTCTGCTGGGTGGCGCCGAAATGAAAGAAGCGCAGCATCAGGCCGGCTCCGCCGTCCTCCAGGTGCACCAGCAGCATGCGCCGGCGCCCGTGCGCGATCTCGGTTCCCGCCACCGTGCCCTCGAACAGCGCGGTGGCGCCGGAACGCAGCTGTCCCAGCGGCGTCAGGCGGGTGCGATCCTCGAACCGCAGCGGCAGGTGCAGCAGGAGGTCGTGCGCGCTGTGCAGCCCCAGGCGCGCGAGGCGCTCGGCCTGTTTCGGGCCCACGCCCTTCAGCGTGGTCAGCGAAGCGTCGAGATCCATTCGGCGCCGGCGTCCGGGGTGGGCCGTTCAGGCCTGGGGCAGGTGCAGAATGGCGTCCATCTCGACCTCGGCACCCTTCGGCAGTCCGGCCACGCCGATCGCGGCACGCGCCGGGTAGGGCGCGCTGAAGTATTCGCTCATCACCTGGTTCACCAGCGGGAAATGGCTGAGGTCGGTCAGGAAGACGTTGAGCTTGGCGACGTCGTCCAACGACCCGCCGGCGGCCCGTGCCACGGCGGCCAGGTTGTCGAAGACCTGCCGGATCTGCAGTTCCATGTCGCCCTCGATCAGTTCCATCGTTGCCGGCTGCAGCGGGATCTGCCCCGAGAGGTACACGGTGTCACCGGTGCGCACCGCCTGGGAGTAGGTGCCGATGGCGGCCGGGGCGGCGTCGGTCTGAATGATCTGTCGCTGCATGCTGCGAATCCTCCATGGGGCAATGGCCAAGGGCGCCAAGATACCGGCCGCTGCGGTATCGCCGCAACGCGGGACGGCTCAGCCGCGCGCGCGCTGGACGCGGAGGACGTCGTTCAGCCGGCGCAGCGAGCGGATGATCTGGGCCAGGTGGCGGCGGTCGCGCACCGTGATGGTGAAGGTGATCGCGGTGGAGTGGCCGTCGCGCTCGTTGAAGGTGATGTGCTCGATGTTGGAGCCGTGGTCGGCGATCACCGAGGCCATCTCGGCCAGGGCGCCGCGCCGGTTGGCCGTCTGCGCGCGTATCGATACCGCGAACTCGGCGCCGGGCTCGCTGGACCACTCCAGCGCCACCATGCGGTCGGCGCGTCCGCGCTGCTCGGCGACGTTGCGGCAGTTCTCCCGATGGACCACCAGCCCGCGTCCGGCGCTGAGCAGGCCGATGACCGGGTCGCCCGGGATCGGGTGGCAGCAGCGGCCGTAGTTGACCACCAGCCCCTCGGTGCCCGTCACCGAAAGCGCTGAGCCGGTGCCGTCGCAGAGTCGATCCGTTTCTTCCGCGGGATCCTGCCCGACCAGCTGCCGTGCCACCAGCGTCGCCATGCGGTTGCCCAGGCCGATCTCCACCAGCAGGCTGTCGATGTCGGGCAGTTTCATGTCGTCCAGCACCTGGTTCAGGCGTACCGGGGAGAGCTGCCCGAGGCTCTGGCCAAGCGTCGACAGGGCCTTTTCCATCAGGCGGCGACCGAGCACCATGGCCTCGTCGGTCTGCAGGGTCTTCAGGCTGTGGCGAATGCCCGAGCGGGCCTTGCCGGTGATCACGAAGGACAGCCAGGCCGGATTCGGGCGCGCACCCTTGGCCGTGACGATCTCTACCGTCTGCCCGCTCTGCAGGCGCGCGGACAGCGGCGCCAGCTGGCGGTCGACCTTCGCCGCGACGCAGCGGTTGCCGACGTCGGAGTGCACCGCGTAGGCGAAGTCGATCGGGGTGGCCCCGCGCGGCAGCACCATGATCTCCCCCATCGGGGTGAAGGTGTAGACCTCGTCCGGGAACAGGTCGATCTTCACGTTCTCCAGGAACTCGATCGAGCTGCCGACGCTGTTCTGGATTTCGAGGACGTCCTTCAGCCAGTCGCGCG
>PUOZ01000241.1 GCA_003553165.1 Thioalkalivibrio sp. | reverse complement strand
GCCAGGATACCGACCACCGCGTCCACGTGCTCTCCCTCCTCGCGCAGGCCGGGGCCGACCTCGACCGGGTGCAGCTGGGCATCGCCAAGGCCAATGACACCTGGGCGCGCGATCACGGACCCGTCACCGTCTTCGAGCACGACCAGCCCGTCCTGCTCGATTTTTCCTTCAATGGGTGGGGCGGAAAGTTCCCGGCTGAGCACGATAACCTGCTGACCCGGACCCTGGCCGCTCAGGGGCGCTTCGGCGCGGTTCCCGTGGAGGAGATCGACCTGGTTCTGGAGGGCGGCAGCATCGAATCGGATGGCGCGGGGTCCATCATGACCACCAGCCAATGCCTGCTGACGCCCACGCGCAACCCGGAGCTGTTGCGGGATGACCTCGCGGAACGGCTGATGCAGCACCTCGGTGCGCAACGGCTCCTCTGGGTCGACCACGGGCACCTCGAGGGCGATGACACCGACGGTCATATCGACACCCTTGCCCGCTTCTGTGACGGCGAGACCATCGCGTACGTGGAATGCGAAGACAGCGGCGATCCCCAGTACGCTGGGTTGCAGCGGATGGCCGAACAGCTCGCGCAGTTTCGGCAGCCCACGGGCGCGCCGTACACTCTCGTTCCGCTGCCCCTCCCTGCTCCCATCTTCGACGAAGGCCGGCGCCTGCCTGCCACCCATGCGAACTTCCTGGTCATCAACGATGCCGTACTGGTACCAATCTACGAAGACCCTGCCGACGGGATGGCACTGGAGCGCCTCGGCGCGGCCTTTCCGGGGCGCAGTGTGATCGGCATCGACTGTCGTGAACTCATCCGCCAGGGCGGCAGTCTGCACTGCCTGACCATGCAGTTCCCCCTGGGTGTCCTCCCCCCCTGAAGCCCGGCCAAAACCCGTACGGTGATCCGATGCACGTCGCCCTGATCCAGCACCGCAACGCCAGCGATCGCGAGAGCAACCTCGATGCGACTGCTGCCGCCGTAGCCGACGCTGCGGCGGCCGGGGCCGATCTCGTGGTCCTTGCCGAGCTTCACACCGGCCCCTATTTCTGCCAGGTGGAGACGCCGGCGGAATTCGACCGGGCCGAACCGGTACCCGGACCCTCCACCGAAGCCCTCGGCGCGATCGCGCGGGAGCACGGGGTGGTGCTGGTCGGTTCCCTCTTCGAACGGCGCACTGCGGGGATCTATCACAACACCGCGGTCATCTTCGAACGTGACGGCCAGCTCGTTGGGCGCTACCGGAAGATGCACATCCCCGATGATCCCGGGTACTACGAGAAGTACTACTTCACCCCGGGGGATCTCGGCTTTCAACCCATCGACACCTCCGTCGGACGGCTCGGTGTGCTGGTGTGCTGGGATCAGTGGTATCCCGAGGCGGCGCGCCTGATGGCCCTTGCCGGAGCCGAACTCCTGATCTACCCGACCGCCATTGGCTGGGATCCCGGCGATACCGCGGAGGAGCGGACGCGGCAACGCGAGGCCTGGATCACCGTCCAGCGCGGACATGCCGTCGCGAACAATCTTCCGGTGCTGGCCTGCAACCGTGTCGGCTTCGAGCCCGATCCAGGCGGAACCACCGCGGGCGCGGACTTCTGGGGCTCGAGCTTCGTCGCCGGACCCCAGGGGGAGTTCCTGGCCCGGGCGGGCGCCGACGCCCCCCAGATCCTCAAGGCGGCGATCGACCCCGCTCGCACCGAGCAGGTCCGGCGGCAGTGGCCCTTCCTTCGGGACCGCCGCATCGACGCCTATGAGGGCCTGCTGCGCCGTTTCATCGATTGAACCGAAGGACGCACGGGTGATCGAACCAGTTCCCAACACCCCGGAGAGCGCCGCCTGTGAACCTGAAACCCACCCTGAACGTCGGTACCATCGACCGTGGTCTGCGTATCGCCGTCGGCGTCATCCTGCTGGCCCTGGTTTTCATCGGACCCCAAACCCTGTGGGGTCTGCTCGGCATCATCCCCCTGGCCACCGGTCTCCTGCGCTGGTGCCCTGCCTACAGCCTGCTGGGCATGAATTCCTGCGGCCAAGCCTAAGGGCGTTGATCCATGACCGGGCTACCGTCCTGGATTGGACGGTCGCCGGGCTTGCTGAAAAGACCGTGGCTGGGCGCCGCCCTCCGGCGCCTCGGCGTCCGGTCCGCGAGCCGGCACCGTAGCCGTATAATGTTCCGCACCTCCTTCAAACCAGTGAACGCGACATGCCTGACGCCGCCCGAGACCCCCTGAAACCCGGGCGTCTACCCGTTTCCGGATTCGAGACCTGGGCAGGTTTGGGTTTCACCCCGGCCGTCCTGGCCCTTGCTCAGGCCGCCGAGGGCTTTCAGCATCCGCTGCTGATCGTCACCGAAAGCACCGAGGCCGCCGACCAGTGGATCGCCGAATGGCGGTTCTTTGCTGCGGGCAGCGATCTCCCGGTACTCCGCCTTCCGGATTGGGAGACCCTCCCCTTCGACGTCTTCTCCCCCCACGAAGACATCGTTTCCGAGCGCCTGCGCACCTTGCACCGGTTGCCGGGGCTCCGGCGCGGGCTCGTGGTAGTTCCGGTCGCGACCCTGATGCAGCGCCTGCCGCCGCGGCAGTGGCTCCAGGGCGAGTGCCTGGCCCTGGCCGTGGGGCAGAAGCTCGACCGCCTCGATCTACGCGACAGCCTGACCGACGCCGGCTACCAGGCCGTGCACCAGGTCTTGACGCACGGCGAGTTCGCGGTGCGCGGCGAGATCCTGGACGTCTTTCCCATGGGCGCGGCGCTGCCCGTCCGGGTGGAGTTCCTCGACGACGAGGTCGATTCCCTGCGTCACTTCGATCCAGAGACCCAGCGTTCGACCGAACGCATCGAACGTCTGGACGTGCTGCCCAGCCATGAATTCCCGATGAACCCAGAGGCCATCAAGGCCTTTCGCGGCCGTTACCGGGCACGCTTCGCAGGCGATCCGGCCCGACACCCCGTTTACCGGGACGTGAGCGAGGGACTGGCACCGGCCGGTGTCGAGTCCTACCTGCCGCTCTTCTTCGAACAGTTGGACACCCTGTTCGACTACTGCCTGGACGCACGCGTGGTGCAGTTCGGCGATATCGCCGGTGCCGCCGGCCGGTTTGCAATGGAGGTGCTGTCGCGGTACGACCAGCTGGGTCACCAGGCGGAACGTCCGTTGCTGCCCCCGGCCGAGCTGTACCTGGATGAGGAAGTCCTGGCCGGGGCGCTCGGTCGATGCTCCGGCATTGCGCTGGGTCCGACGACATCGCCATTGCCCCCCGGTCGCGGACGGCAGGTGGTGTTCCAGCGGGAACCCCTGCCCGAACTCAGCATCCAGCAGGGTCGGCCGGAACCCGCGGAACGGCTGCGCGCCTTTCTCGAGAACCCACAGCGCGTGCTACTGACCGCAGAATCAAGGGGCCGGCGCGAGGCCCTGCTCACGCTGTTGCGCGAGCACGACGTTGTGGCCGAGCCGGTCGATGACTGGGCGTCGTTCCGCGCGGCCCAGGCTCCGGCCATGCTCACCGTGGCGCCGCTGTCCGAGGGCTTCCTGCTTCCCGACTGCCTCGCCGTAGTGCCCGAGGCGGCCCTGTTCGGCGAACGCGCCATGCAGTCGCGGCGACGGGCGAAGCCCACCCGCGATGCCGATGCCATCATCCAGAATCTCAACGATCTGCACATCGGCGCCCCGGTGGTGCACGAGGAGAACGGTGTCG
>PUOZ01000136.1 GCA_003553165.1 Thioalkalivibrio sp. | reverse complement strand
GAACATGTGTGGCCGACCACCATCTATCCAGGTTCCGCGAGCGGCGCTCGATCATGGCCGTCCGCCTGAGCCCACCCGCTCGGCCCGCGGACCAGGGCACCGAAACGCGACTGGGCTCGACGATGCGCGACATGCGAACGCTGAGACCTACTGGCAGGGGAGCCCGCCTCGAGCGTGATCGTGGTCGCTGAGACAGTCGCCATTCTGCTGCCGCAGGTTTCAAAAAATCGATGCCTTCATGAACACGGCTCCCGTGAGTGCGTTCGCAACACCATGAATCCACGAACCGGCGACCGGCGCAAGCGTGCATCGTTGGAACGAAGACCGGCGGGACGCACCGCACGGTTTTGTCGGGACTCCGAACAGGAAGGGCAGCCTTCCGGACCCGCTCCACCGACCTGGCGCTCGCTGCCCCGGGGACAGCGCCAACCCACCCCGCCTTGCAGCGACCTGCCGAGCCCCGATCCGTTTCCCGGCCGGAAATGCGGGGAACGGGACAGATGCGAGTAGAAGATATCCACGAGGTCGCCCGCAAGGCGCTGGTGTTCCGGATCATCCGGCGGCGCAGGTGCCGAAACTGCCGTGCAGATAGGCGCCCTTGGAGCTGTTGCCCAAGGCCCCACTGCCGACCAGCGAAAGGGCCTGGTCGAAGTACTCCACCAACTGCGGCGTCACGACATATTGTTGCAGCGTCTGCCTACGCCCGCCGGCCTGCAAGCGTTGCGTGAGCCGCAGCACGAAGTCGCACTGATGGACGACTTCTGGCATGTCGAAAACCTCTCGGAGTTTCCTGCTTATTTTTCAAGTCGCTCCAAAAGATACCGGGCGGTGACGATCCGGGTGACGCCGTGGGTCTCGAGGTTCAGCACATCGTTCCGATCCCCGGTGACCAGATAATCCGCCCGAGCCGCCTCCGCCAGTGCGAACAGAAAATCGTCGTTGGGATCGGGCGAACGCTCGATCCGGGGCAACGCATCGAATGTTCTCGCCAGGCGCCGCAGGTCATTGACCAGACGACCCGCTTGGCCGGGCAAGAGGCGTTTCCTGAAGAATGGGCGGCGGGTCACCCGCTTCAGTTCGTCCAGTTGGGCTTCGCAGGTCACCAGTTCGAACCGGCGCTCCTTCCAGCACTCGAACAGGCGATCCGGGGGAGCATCCCGGACCATGAGTGCCGCAAGGAGTATGTTGGTATCGAGGATAACCCGCACGGGCGACCCTATTCGCCCTGAGCGGCCTTCTCCGCCCGCGCCTCCCGAACCTGCTCGTCTATGACCTGCTCCAGTTCCTCGGGCGACAGGTCCTGATTACGGCTCTTCACTTCCTGCACCGTCTCGTCGAACACGCGCCAGCGCACGGCCTCCTCGACGAAACGGGAAAGATCACCCCTCTTCATGCCCCGGGCCCCGAGGAAACGCCGTAGCGCAAGGTCGGTCTCCTCGGAGACCGTGATGGTCCAGCGGGTCGGCTGCGACATGCTTCCTCCAGAGCGGGTAAACGCTTATACGCTGATTCTAGCAGCGACATCGAGCCAGCACTCGCTGCCGAAGGCGACCAGCCTCAGCCGGTGGCGCGAGCAGGCGTTGGGGCCACCCAGTCCCTCAAGCGTCGCGAGCCATTGGCCGAAATGGGGGCAAGCCGCGCGGACGGCGGCAAGCGTGGCGTTGTGAAGGATGATGGGGCCGTCCGAGGTTTTCTTGAAATCCGCGATCATCTGCTCGTTGCGCGCGGATGGATGGGTCGCCGGATCGTTGTTGCATCCTTCCGGGCGCGCCAAGAAAAGACCTTAGAGAGACCGCCCAAGGGCGGTTTTTCTTTGGGTCACAGAATAGTCATAGACTTGGTACGCGAAGGCTCTGGACAGTGCCGGGCCTTCTACGGGTGCTGGCCGGCGTATCGACTCCTGCCCTAGTCCCGGACCAGGCGTTGTAGGCGTCGTAGAAGTCGCAGACCCGCACCGCCCCCCAACCCGCGTCCCCCTGGTCGGATCAGCCCAAAGGATGAAGGAAGGCCAGAGTACCGAAACCCATTTCTGCACGATTCGCCCCTCACTTTGCATAGGCTGCACGGCTACTATATCAGTGCACGGGGGCTCGTTCCCTGGCCCTCGCGCTGCCGCTGGGGGAACATGTGTGGCCGACCACCATCTATCCAGGTTCCGCGAGCGGCGCTCGATCATGGCCGTCCGCCTGAGCCCACCCGCTCGGCCCGCGGACCAGGGCACCGAAACGCGACTGGGCTCGAGGATGCGCGACAGGCGAACGCTGAGACCTGCAGGCAGGGGAGCCCGACTCGAGCGTGATCGTGGTCGCTGAGACAGTCGCCATTCTGCTGCCGATCGTCGCGTTGATCGGCCTTGGCCACCTATTGCGGCGGAGCGGGATCTTCGGCCCCGGTCTCTGGAGCGGAATCGAACGGCTGGTCTACTACCTGCTGTTCCCTGCCCTGCTGTTCGGAACCCTTGCCGGCCGCCCGATCGATCTGGGCGCGGGCGGCCTCATGATCCTGGTCGGCTTCGGCTTGATGTTCGGTGGCATGTTGCTGAGCCTGGCGGTCCGACCCCTGCTATCGCCGTCGCCACGCACCTTCGCGTCCCTCTTCCAGTGCGGGTTCCGGTTCAACACCTATATCGGCCTGGCGCTCCTCGGAGGAATGCATGGGGCCGAAGGCATCGCGGCCTTCGCGCTGTTGGCCGGATTCGTGATCCCGCTGGCAAACGTTGCTTCGGTCTGGGCCCTGGCCCGCCACACCCGGCACGCAATCCTACCCGAACTTGCGCGCAACCCCTTCATTCTTGCCACCTTTGGCGGCCTCGGCTGGTCGGCACTGGGACTCCCCCTACCCGATATCGCGCTATCCACGCTGCTCTTCCTCGGGGAACCGGCCCTGCCGCTGGGTCTGCTGGCCACCGGTGCGGCACTGACCTTTACGCTCGAAGGTCGCCAACAGACTCTGGTGGCGTATTTCGTCGTCGTGAAGCTGCTGGCGGTGCCGGCGCTGGCACTTGGCCTGGCCCTGGCCATGGGGCTCACCGGCGCATACCTCGCAGCGGCCGTGCTGCTGGCGGCACTGCCGCCCGCCTCTTCAGCCTACATCCTGGCCACGCGGATGGGCGGCGACGGTCCGCTGGTTGCGGCTACGGTGGGAGCCGCCACCGTGATGGCGGCGGTCACCTTGCCGGTGTGGCTATTCGTTCTCGGACGCTGAATTCGATAACCAGTTTCCTGATTATCACCCAAGCTCCTCAGACCGTCAGATTGGCGCTGTTTGAAAGGAAACCCTTGTGGGAGGCCAGCCTCTGGGCAAAGGTTTTCCGCCGTTCGATCGCCGAGAGGGCTCGCCTCCCACGAGGGACGGCTATTTGGGCCGAGAGGGTTCGCCTCCCACAAGAGACGGCTATTTGGGCCGAGAGGGCTCGCGTCCCACAAGGGACGGCTCTTTGGTTAGAGCAGGACCCATTCAATTCCTTTTCTTCGTGCTCTTCGTGTTCTTCGTGGTGAGATGCCCTTCGTCAACGCGCCTGCAGAATCAGAATCGGCCCCTCGGTGCGGATATTCAGGCGGCTGAGGAGACTCATGCCCAGCAGGCTCACGGATGGCCGATCTCCCGGAAGGACGACGGCCTCGACCCGTTGCTCGCGCAGTCCTCCGATCTGCACCTCGTCGAGCACGACCCGCCGGCCCACGACCCGGCCCGAGGCGG
>PUOZ01000278.1 GCA_003553165.1 Thioalkalivibrio sp. | reverse complement strand
CTGACCAGAAGCACACCGTGATCGCCCTGACCGCGATCTACGGGATCGGCAGGACACGCGCCCGTCAGATCTGTGATGCGGCCGGCGTTCGCGAGGACATCAAGGTGCGCGACCTGACCGATGCCGAAGTCGAGAGTCTGCGCGCGGAGGTCGGCCGGGTCCCTGTCGAGGGCGACCTGCGGCGCGAGGTCAGCATGAACATCAAGCGGCTGATGGACCTGGGTTGCTACCGGGGTCTGCGGCACCGCCGTGGGCTGCCGCTGCGCGGCCAGCGGACCCGCACCAACGCGCGTACCCGCAAGGGACCCCGTCGCCCGATTCGCAAGTAATCTTTCTGGGATCTAGTCAATGGCACAACCGCAATCCAAGACCAAGAAAAAGGTCCGCAAGAACGTGGCCGAAGGAGTGGCACACATCTTCGCCTCCTTCAACAACACGATCATCACGATCACCGACCGCCAGGGCAACACGCTGAGCTGGGCGACCTCCGGGGGCTCCGGTTTTCGGGGCTCGCGCAAGTCCACCCCGTTCGCGGCCCAGGTCGCGGCCGAGAAGGCTGGAACCGCCGCCCAGGAGCACGGAGTGAAGAACCTCGAGGTCCTGGTGAAGGGTCCTGGCCCCGGGCGCGAGTCGGCCGTGCGTGCGCTGAACAACGTTGGGTTCAAGATCACCAACATCAGCGACATCACCCCCATCCCGCACAATGGCTGCCGTCCGCCCAAGAAGCGGCGCGTCTAAACTGAATTCGGAGTTCTATCTATGGCCCGTTACATTGGACCGACATGCAAACTGAGCCGGCGCGAAGGTGCCGACCTGGGCCTGAAAAGCCGTGCCCGCGCACTCGAGACGAAGTGCAAGCTGGACAAGGCACCAGGGCAGCATGGTGACCGGCGGACCCGCCTGTCCGATTATGGTGTTCAGCTGCGGGAGAAGCAGAAGCTGCGTCGCACCTACGGGGTGCTCGAAAAGCAGTTCCGCAACTATTACAAGGAAGCCTCGCGGCTGAAGGGATCCACCGGCGAGAACCTTCTGCGTCTGCTCGAGGGCCGGCTGGACAATGTCGTCTACCGAATGGGATTCGGGGGCACGCGTGCCGAGGCTCGGCAGCTGGTATCGCACCGGGCCATCCTGGTGAACGGACGTACAGTGAACATCGCCTCCTACCAGGTGTCACCGGCGGACGTGATTTCGGTCCGCGAAAAGGCCCGGCAGCAGGTCCGGATTCGGGACGCGATGACACTCGCCGAACAGGCGGGTCTTCCCTCCTGGATCGAGGTGGAGAGCGCCAAGTTCGAAGGCGTGTTCAAGGCCTTCCCCGATCGTTCCGATCTTCCGGCCGATATCAACGAATCGCTGGTTGTGGAGTTGTACTCCAAGTAAACGGAGTTGTACTCCAAGTAAACCCTGCCGGCAGGAGAGGACATGCAAGCGAACGAACTGGTCAACAAGCAGCACATCGAAGTCGAAGCCGAGAACCGCAACAAGGCGAAGGTCGTCCTGGAGCCCCTGGAGCGTGGTTTTGGGCATACCCTCGGCAACGCCCTGCGGCGAGTGCTGCTGTCCTCGATCACCGGGGCAGCGATTGTCGAGGTCGAAATCGAAGGCGTGCTGCACGAGTACTCCACGATCGAGGGTGTGCAGGAGGACGTTGTCGATATCCTGCTGAACCTCAAGGGCGTGGCTTTGCGGATGCACGCGCGCGAGGAAGCGGTGCTGTCGCTGCGCAAGAAGGGTCCCTGTGTCGTGACCGCGGGCGACATCAAGCTCGATCACGATGTCGAGGTGGTGAACCCGGACCACGTGATCGCGACCATCACCAAGAACGTGGAACTGGCCATGTCACTGCGGCTGCGCAGCGGTCGCGGGTACGAGCCTGTGGTGATGCGCCGGCAGGCCGATATGGAAGAGACGACCATCGGGCGGCTGATGCTCGATGCCAGTTTCAGCCCGATCCGTCGGGTCGCCTATCGCGTGGAGAGCGCTCGGCTGGCACAGCGGACCGACATGGACCGCCTGGTGCTGGAGCTCGAAACCAATGGCGCGGTGGCACCGGACGATGCGGTGCGCCAGGCGGCGGGAATCCTGCAAAGCCAGCTGGCGCCGTTCGTGGACCTGAAGGAAACCGCGCGCGATACGCGGATCCAGACGGGCGGTGCCGTCGATCCGGTACTGCTGCGGCCTGTGGACGAACTCGAACTGACCGTGCGTTCGGCCAACTGCCTGAAGGCGGAGAACATCTACCATATCGGCGATCTGGTGCAGCGCACCGAGGTCGAGCTGCTGCGGACCCCGAACCTCGGGAAGAAGTCCCTGACCGAGATCAAGGACACGCTGGCCAGCCATGGGCTGTCCCTGGGTATGCGCCTGGAGAACTGGCCGCCCCCGGGCTTGCAGGAATCCTCTGAATAACACCGGCCCAGGCCGCACTTACGAAACTAGGTAACTCTTATGCGTCATCGCAACATTGGTCGGCAACTGAGCCGAAACAGCTCTCATCGCAAGGCAACGCTGCAGGCGCTGACCGTCTCGCTGCTGCGCCACGAACTGATCAAGACCACGCTGCCCAAGGCCAAGGAGCTGCGCCGGGTCGCCGAGCCGCTGATCACCCTGGGCAAGAAGGATTCGGTGCATACGCGCCGGCTGGCCTTCGCGCGGCTGCGGGACAAGGAAATGGTCGGGAAGCTGTTCACCGACCTGGGGCCGCGCTTCCAGGCCCGTCCGGGCGGCTACCTGCGCATCCTGAAGTGCGGCTACCGCGCCGGTGACAATGCACCGATGGCGTATGTCGAACTGCTGGACCGTCCGGAGCCTTCCTCCGCCGACTGATTGTTTCAAACCGCCGTTGCACGTCTGAAGAAGCCGGCCTCGAGCCGGCTTCGCAGTTTTTGAGGTACCTCTTCCGCTAGGGGAGCCGTGGAGCTGGGTGCCGGGGGTTCGGGCATTCACCGGCCATGGATGGCCGGTGCATAGCGCCCATGGATGGCTTGAGCGTGCCCGAACCCCCGGCACCCAGCTCCACGGCGCAGGGCAGGGCATTTGGTAGTCGATGCCCGCTCTGGCGGTCAGTCGAAGCCGCGCCCCGTAGACGCGATGTCGGGCTTCCGGGCGTGTTGCGAAGGTTCCGGGTTGCGCCGGAGGATCGGGGCGAGGAAGCGCCCCGTGTGGCTGGCGGGCGATTCGGCCACGGTCTCGGGGGTTCCCGCCACCAGGATCTCCCCGCCCCGGTCGCCGCCTTCGGGGCCGATGTCGATCAGCCAGTCGGCGGTCTTGATCACATCGAGGTTGTGCTCGATCACGACCACCGTGTTTCCGTGGTCGCGCAGGCGGTGCAGCACCACGAGCAGTTGCTCGACGTCCTGAAAGTGCAGGCCGGTGGTGGGTTCATCGAGGATATAGAGGGTCCGCCCGGTATCGCGTTTCGAGAGTTCCCGGGCCAGCTTGATGCGCTGGGCCTCGCCACCGGACAGCGTGGTCGCGTTCTGCCCCAGTTGCAGGTAGGCCAGGCCCACGTCCATCAGCGTTTCCAGCTTGCGCCGTATCACCGGGACCGCGCGGAAGAATTCGAGGGCATCCTCGACCGTCATTTCGAGGACTTCGTGGACGTTGCGGCCCTTGTAGCGCACCTCCAGCGTCTCGCGGTTGTAACGCTGGCCGCGGCAGACGTCGCAGGGGACGAACACGTCCGGGAGGAAATGCATCTCCACCTTGATTACGCCGTCGCCCTGGCAGG
>PUOZ01000166.1 GCA_003553165.1 Thioalkalivibrio sp. | reverse complement strand
GGTCTTGCGACCCCGAAAAGTGAAATAATCTCCCCTTGAACGCAAAGCGCGAGGCAAACCTGATGGCCCCTATCGACCACCGAGGCACACGCCGGGATTACCGCCGGGGCAGACTGGACCTGCCCGACCTGGCCGCGGATCCCATGGAACAACTGGCCCGCTGGCTGGCCGACGCCCAGGCTGTCGACAATCCCGAGCCCACGGCCATGATCCTCGCGACGGCCGGGGAGGACGGCCAACCCTCGCTGCGCGCCGTTCTGCTGAAGCACCTGGACGACGAGGGGCCCTGCTGGTACACGGACTCCCGCAGCCTGAAGGGGCAGCAGCTCGAGTTCAACCCAAAGGCGTCCATCCTCTTTTTCTGGCCCGAACTGGAGCGCCAGGTGCGCCTCGACGGCCTCGTCACCCCCCTTCCCCCCGAGCTGGCGGATGAATACTTCGCGACCCGGCCGCTCGGAAGCCGGCTCGCAGCGGCCGCCTCGCACCAAAGCCAGCCAATTGCCAGCCGGGACGAACTGGAGCGCCGCCTGGAAGCGGTACGCAATCGTCACCCGGATGGCGCGGTGCCACGACCGCCGACCTGGATCGGCTACAGGCTGGAGCCGACCCTCTTCCAATTCTGGCAGGGGCGGGAAAACCGCCTCCACGACCGTTTCCAATATACGCGGGAAGGTGACGGCTGGAATATAACCCGCCTGATGCCCTGAGTCTGGCGCGCAAGCGCACGAACCACCCCGCACCTAGTGGGCCATGCGGAGAGGCCCTTACTGCCGGGACCGCGCTTCTGCTATGATTCGGCCGCTGCCGCGCCCGCGCGCAGCCGCCGAAGATGCCGGCGGCAGCCTGGGCGCGCCTCGACCCATTGGAGAGGTGCCGGAGTGGTCGAACGGGACGGTCTCGAAAACCGTTGTACGCTTGCGCGTACCGTGGGTTCGAATCCCACCCTCTCCGCCACTCATCCCATGAAAACAGGCACCTGCGGGTGCCTTTTTCTTAGGCCCTGCATCGGACCCATCATCCCGCAGGGTGGTAGGACATCAGCAAAAAACCCCGGGAGTGCCGGGGCCGGTCAATAGTTTCAGGCGGTGCGTCCGGGACTAAGGGGCGCGCGGATGGGCGTCGATGTCCACACATCAAAAAAGCCGGGGAGATGCCCCGGCTCGGTGCTGGTCAGTGGATGGTAGCCGGTGGTTGCGGCTCACGCTCATGTGTCACCTGCGTGCCAGGCGGCGCATCCACCACGATCGTCGCCTTGCCGCTCTCGGCGGCCACCAAGCGCACGGTGATGACCTCGCCGGTATCTGGATCGGTGACGGTCAGGGTCTTGCCTACTTCCACGGGGATATCCATCGTCATCTTGCTCCTTGCGTTGTCGAGTGGAGGAAGATAGCCAGCCGGATGCGTGTCGGTCAATGGCTGCGCCTGTCAGCGCCGACCAACCGCCTTCTCGCGAATTTGGGCGATGGTTTTTTCGGGCTGCGTGACGGCGATGTCGCAGAGTTGGTCATTGGTTGTGGCCGTACCATCCCCTCGACGCCTCTTGCCGGAAGCCTGGCGCCCGCAGCGTCTTTCGGCAACAAATACCGGATCCAACCCCTAACCAACGACCGATCCGTCCATTGCCCGTCACAGCCGGGGCAGGCGAAGGCTAGACACAGGGACTAGATCCTTGAATTCGATGTGCATAGTGAGTAACCTCTCATTGTGCAATGCAGCAAGGCTTCTTGCCCGGACGTCCAAAGTGCGTTGCGTATTGCCGAACTGAATTGTAGCCGCGCTTCGCACCGGTCCCGGCGAAGCCCACCACAGGTATGCGCCATGAGCTTGAGTCTTGCCCGGAATCCCGATCGGTCCTACGATATCCTGCGTTCCGATCACCAGCATCTGCGTTCGATCTTCTCTCCGAAGTCGATCGCCCTGATCGGCGCAACCGACCGGGTCGGCAGTGTCGGCCGCACCCTGCTGTGGAACCTGCTCAGCCATCCCTTCGGCGGCACCCTGTACCCGGTGAATGGGCAGCGCCAGAGCGTGCTGGGGGTTCGCGCCTATGCCTCAGTCGCGGATGTGCCGGAGTCGGTGGATCTGGCGATCATCGCCACGCCGGCACCCACGGTGCCGGCGATGATTCGGGAATGCGTCGCCGCGGGCGTACGCGGTGCGATCGTGATCTCCGCAGGCTTCCGGGAAATCGGAGCCGAAGGCGCGGCCCTGGAGGCCGAGATCCAGGAGGCCCTGCAGGACAGCGCGCTGCGGGTGATCGGGCCCAACTGTCTGGGTGTGATGAGCCCGCGCACCGGCCTGAACGCGACCTTTGCCGGGGTCATGGCCCAGCCCGGCCACGTCGCCTTCATCAGCCAGAGCGGGGCCGTGGGCACCGCGGTGCTCGACTGGAGCCGTCAGCACAACGTGGGCTTCAGCACCTTCGCGTCCATCGGCTCGATGCTGGACGTGGATTGGGGCGATCTCATCCACTACTTGGGCGACGACCCGCACACCCGCAGCATCGTGATCTACATGGAGAGCATCGGCGATGCCCGCTCGTTTCTCTCCGCCGCCCGCGAGGTCGCGCTGACCAAGCCGATCATCGTCATCAAGGCCGGCCGGACCGAGGCCGCCGCGAAGGCAGCCGCCTCTCACACCGGCTCGCTGGCCGGCAGCGACGCCGTGCTCGACGCCGCTTTCCGCCGCTCGGGGGTGCTGCGCGTGGACTCCCTGGACGAGATGTTCAACGTCGCCCAGGTGCTCGCGAAGCAGGCCCATCTGCCGCAGGGGCGCCGTCTTACGATCCTGACCAATGCCGGCGGCCCGGGCGTGCTCAGCACCGATACCCTGATCACCGGCGGCGGCGAACTGACCCCGCTGCACGAAGAGACCCTGACCGAACTGAATGCCGTATTGCCCCGGCACTGGAGCCACGGCAACCCGGTCGACATCCTGGGCGATGCCGATCCGGAGCGCTATGCACAGGCCTTCGAGATCGCCGCTCGCGACCCGCATGCCGACGGCATCCTGGTCGTGCTAACCCCCCAGGCGATGACCGACCCGACCCGGACCGCCGAGCGCATCAGGGAATGCGCCAAGGATCTGAAGAAACCGGTGCTGGCCAGCTGGATGGGCGGCGCCGACGTCCTGGCCGGCCAGGCCATCCTGAACCAGGCCGATATTCCGACCTATTCGCATCCGGATGCCGCCACCCACCTGTTCAACCTGATGTGGCGCTACCACTGCAGCCTGAAGGCCCTGTACGAGACCCCGGCCCCGGCGATGACCTGGGACGAGTCGGGCCTCGCCCTGACCCAGGTGAAGCGCCTGCTGAAGCAGGCCGCCCGCGATCAACGCACGGTGCTGACCGAACTGGAATCGAAGACCCTCCTTTCGGCCTACGGCATCCCGGTGGTGGCGACGCACAAGGCACATAACGCCGCCGAGGCGGTGGTCCAGGCCCGAGCGATCGGTTATCCGGTGGTCGTCAAACTGGACTCCAAGACCCTCACCCACAAGAGCGACGTCGGTGGAGTGCGCCTACACCTGACCGATGACGCGGCGGTAACCGCCGCCTTCGAAGGCATCCGCGACGCCGTTGCGGCCAAGGCCGGGGCGGAGCATTTCGATGGCGTCACCGTGCAGCCGATGATCTCCCGGGACGACAGCTACGAACTCATTCTCGGCAGCAGCGTGGACGCGCAGTTTGGCCCCGTGCTGTTGTTCGGCGCCGGTGGGCAGATGGTGGAGG
>PUOZ01000226.1 GCA_003553165.1 Thioalkalivibrio sp. | reverse complement strand
TCAGCTCCATCATGACGCTGCCCGGGCAGTTCCTGGCCGGGTTCACCGGCCTGCTCGCGGAGCACGTCGGCTGGGTCTGGTTCTTCATTTCCTCGGCAGCAATCGGACTCCCCGCCATCGTACTGGCGATACTGCTCGCCCGCATCGCCCACCCCGACCGGATCCCCCGCCCGGGGCGCGAACCCGCCCAGCCCGCCTGAAACACGACCCGTTGCCAGCCCCTGCGCCGGGCGGCGAAAAACGGGCTGACAATGCGCAGCCCGGCCGGCGTTCAGCAGGACGGCACGGAACGCGGTCACCCGCCGGACAGCAAAACGCCCGGGGCGAGAAAACCGCCCCAGGCGTCTTGCGTCGATTCCGGTTCGAGCCGAAATGGGTAGCGACCTCCCAAGAAGTCGTAGCGGGCACCGATCATGAAGGCCGTGTTGCTGCCCGCCGGGTTACCGTCGGCATCCGTCGGCCCGAAGCCGACGCGCTCGGTGCGGCTGTCCCGGGCCTTGCCGGGAGCGGATTTCGGACCGCCAAAGCCGGAGCCCAGCGGCGGAGGGCAGGATGCCCGGACCACCGCGGCCGTGGGCCAGGGAGGAGGACTCCAGCGAAACGCTCAGAAGCTATAGCGAGCGCCGAAAGCGAACGCAGTGCCGCCTCCACCGTATGCGTCTCCCAACGGAGCCCCGTCACGGGCCTTTAAGGTCGGGATCGCCCCGTTCCCCTCCTCGTCCTCGTAGTAGTACTCGGCGAACATCGTCAAGCGATCCGAGAAATCATGGTCCACGCCCAGGTGGAAGGTCGTGCCGACGAAGCTGTCGACGTCGGCGATCATGCCCTTGAATGTGTTCTTTCCAACGGTGTAACTGGCGAAGAGGTTCATTGCCAGATCGCCGTCTTCGAAGAAGCCACCCTCGTCGTCATTGTCGACCAACTCGATCTTCGCACCGATGTAGAGATCTCCCATCGTGTGCATAACCGAGAGACCCCAGAACCGCCCAGAGGCATCGTTACGGTCATCGAGTCCCGCCGAGATCACCGTGTCGCCCATCCGGTAGCTTGTCGTCAACTGATAACGGTCATCGCCTGCCCGGTTCCAGTTGTTGCTGTACGACGCTCCAAACGACAAGCCGTTGAAGTCGGGCGAGTAGTAAATCACGCTGTCGCTTAGCCTGAAGGAAGTGAACGTCGCGAAGCCGCTGTAATAGGTGCTGAACATGTCGACCGGAAACGCGATCGCGTTGTAGTAAGGCATCCAGTCCTGGCCGTAGATGAGGGTGCCGAAGTCGGTATTCACGCCGATCTTCGCGATACGGATGTCCTCCGCGTTATCGTAGGGATCTTGTACGGCACCATTGGCCAGATCGAGCGGCAGCTCAAGCTGGGCAAAACCATTCACGCCGTCCGCGATCGGCGCGTTCGCGTTGAAGCCGATGCGCGAATAGGCGTCACGGAAACCGGTGTAGCTGCTAGCTTCATCGGGATTCACGGCCTCGAACTGCAGCCGCAGCGAGCCGTAAAAGTCGAAGTCGATCGGGTCGGCGGCCACCATGGTCGGGGCGATGAACGATCCAGCGATCGCTGCGGCGAGAATCTTTCTGGAAAGCATGGTGTTTCTCCGGTGGGGTTGGTGAGGTACCGGCGGCGCTGTCGTGGCGCAGTGGGTCGCGCCTCTGTCTGCGCTGCCTCTGGCGGGAGAACGCGGGCCTGGCCCTGGGTCGCCCCCTTGAACACGCCGCAGCATTGTATCAGATTCGAGACACTTCGCCAAAGATGACCAATGCGTCGAATAAAGTGGTTATAAAACATGGGGATAAAATCCCCCTTTTTTGTTTCTTTTTAGCAACATCCTTGGGCGCGGGAGCAGGGTCCACCAGCGCCCGACGATCCCGGTCGGAACGACTTCCCGGCCGCCGCTGCGACAACAGAAAATCTTCCGGACCCGCACCGGTCTTTTCCCTTGGCGGACTGCCCCCTGCCGTGCACTCTGGCGCGGTAGGTTGGGTCGTGTGCGCGCCCAGACGTCCCCGGAGACAGGCCACGGGCATGAAGCGATTCGTCATTGGCACCCAAAGCTCCGCCGATGGTCGGATGTGTGCTGTTTCGAGGGACGCACCTTGGGGGCCAGCCACTCGCGGGCGAAGGTTTTCGCCGTTCGGTCGCCGAGAGGGCTCGCCTCCCACAGCCGCCAAGACGGCTCGCCTCCCACAGCCGCCGAGAGGGCTTGCCTCTCACAGTCGCCGAGAGGGCTCGCCTCCCACAGCCGTCGAGAGGGCTTGCCTCTCACAACAGGGACGGCCATGCAGAGGAGAGCGTTGCGCACGAGCGGATTCCCTGCCGAGCTTCCGTGATAACCAGGAAGCGATTTGCGCTCAAACTACTTTTGCACAAAAATAAAAGCCTCATGGTTCCCGGAGACTCGCTGGCGATGTCGACACAGCTTGTGGAAGAATCCCAGGCCATGGCGGAGCATGACCCGATCCGTTCGGTGATCCGCCAGCTGCGCGTGATCATCCGCGCCCTGCAGGGACATTCCCGCAGCGTCGAGCGAGCCTGCGGGATCAGCGCCGCGCAACTGTGGGCCCTGTGGGAGCTGCGACGCTCGCCCGGACTGAACGTCAGCGACCTGTCGCGGCAGCTATCGGTGCACCCTTCGACTGCGTCGAACCTGCTGGACAAACTGGAACAGGGCGGACTGGTCGAGCGTCGGCGCCGCGAGCGCGACCAGCGCGTGGTCCGGCTGTTCATCACCGACGCGGGCCGGGAACTTCTGACCCGGGCACCGGCGGCGCCGCAGGGTGAGCTGAACCGGGCGCTGCAGGATCTGGATCCAGCGAAACTCGCCGCGCTGGAAAAGGGCCTGGAGGCGTTGGTCGAAACGATGGGCTCGACGGAACCGAGGGCCGGCCTTCAGCCCTACGAGGGACACCCATGACCGGCGGTCAGCGCACCGCATCAGCGACCCGGGAGGCAATCGCACGATGACGAATGCACGGACGCCCAACCCGGCGCTGTTATGGGCGCTGCTGTTCCTGTTCTGGCTCGTTCCCGGCGGAAGCAGTCTTGCCGAACCGGCATTCGAATCGCCCCCGGAGCGCGACAGCGCCGGTTTCTTCTCGCTCGACTGGAGCGGGGCCGGCCGCTTCGAACTGGAACAGGCGACGGGGCCCGACCACGCTGACGCGCGCATCATCTACCGCGGCAGCGACACCAGTACGACGATCAGCGGCCTCTCGGACAACACCTATCGGTTCCGCATTCGCGCCGAAGGCGCGGAGACGTGGAGCGACGAGGCAGTCGTGGTCGTGGAGCACCATGCGCTGAGCCGCGCCTTCCTGTTCTTCGCGCTGGGCGCCGGAGTCTTCGTCGTCCTGCTGCTGGCCATTGCCCGCGGAAGGAAGCTCGCATGACCTACGAATCCACCCCAGTCAGCACCCCTACAGGAGGCACCATGGCGGAAACGATGCAGGCGCAACCGGAAGCCAGCGTGCAGGACGTGAAGATCGACATGCGTCGCCTGCGCCAGGACGTGCTCGACCTGGGCCAGGTTGGACGGGATGCCGAACTCGGCCTGAACCGGCGCGCCTTCACCGAGGGCGACCGCCAGGGCCGGGACTGGTTCCGGCAGCGGCTGGCGGTCGCGGGTCTCGATCTCTTCCAGGACGGCGCGGCGAACCTCCACGGCCGCCTGGAGTACGACGGCACGCGGCCGGCCGTGGTCATGGGCTCGCATCTGGATACCGTTCCCGGCGGCGGGCCTCTGGACGGCGCACTCG
>PUOZ01000002.1 GCA_003553165.1 Thioalkalivibrio sp. | reverse complement strand
GTTGCCGGTCCCTGCCCTGCCTGTCAACGCGCGCCTTCGCCCCTGGATGCGGCGTGGGTGCCCTTCGCCTATGCCTGGCCGCTGATCCAGCTGCTGCTGGGTTACAAGAGTGGAGGGCGACCGCAACTCGGACGATCGTTGGCCAGGCTGCTGTCCGATCACCTGCCTGCGGACGCGACGCTGGGCGTGGACTACGTCATCCCGGTGCCCCTGCACGATCAGCGGCTGGCGCAGAGGGGTTTCAATCAGGCCGAGCAGTTGGCACGGGTGCTGTGCCGTGCCCGTGGACTCCGGCTGGAGACGCGTGCTGTCCGGCGTATTGTCGCCACACCGAGTCAGCAGGGGTTGAGCCGCCGGGCGCGCAAGGCCAATCTGCGCGGCGCCTTCTCGGTGGAGCGGGATTTCTCCGGGCTCCGGGTGCTGCTGGTGGACGACGTGATGACGACCGGAACCACACTCAATGTGCTCGCGCGGGAGGTGCGCAAGGCCGGCGCGGCCTGGGTGGGCGCAGTGGCGCTGGCCCGAGCCTGAGCGGATGCTTCGGGTGCCGGCATCCGGGCTGAGATGCCTCACGCGGTCGAGCGCCCAATGCAGGTCCGGTCGCCGCGTCCGAAGCACGGATCCCTGGTTTACTCGGAGTTTCGATCCCGTACCAGCGCTGGCGGCGTGGCGCGCGAGGATACACTGAGTGCGGTCACCGTGACGAGGATCAGGCCCATCCCGAGAATCTGAACGAAACCCAGGCTTTCATGCAGGATCACGACGCCGAACAGCGTCGCGGTGACCGGCTCGACCATCGCCACGATGGAGGCTACGGCAGGCGCGGTATGTCTGAGTCCGTTGATGTAGAGAGCGAACGACAAGCCAGCCCCGAATACGCCAAGCGCTGCGAACAGCGGCCAGTCCCGTGTACTCAGCACGGCGGCCATCTGGGCGCTATCTGCTGGCCACATCAGGATGATGACGAGCACACCGAAAGCAATCGACAGGATTGCTTGTGGACTGCCGTGGGCACCTGCGTACTTGAAGCCGAAGATGAACACCGCGTAGGACACGCCTGCCAGGATCCCCGCGCCTGCACCAATGAGCGTGACGCCGCCCGCGCCGGTATCGTAGATCTGGGTGAGCATCACAATGCCGACCATCACCACAGCGATCGCAACCAGCTTGAGCATGGTGGGGGTTTCCAGCTTCAGGGCGAAGGAAACGAGGTAGACAAAGACCGGCGCGGTGTACATCAGCGTGGCCGCCACGGCAACGCTTCCGTGCGCGATGCTCACGAAATAGAACGCGAAATTGCCGGCTACGCCCAGACCGGCCACGGCCGACCAGAACCACAGCCGACCACTCGCGAGGCCACTGCCTTGCGGCCGCCAGGCGAGCCAGGCGAGCACGAATATGAGCCCGATCCCACCCCGGTAGAACGAGACCACGAAGGCGTCCCAGCCATCGGCCATCAGGATGCCGCCGATCCCGCCCGACAACCCCCAGAAGAGAGCCGCCAGCACCACGAATCCCACACCCAAGCCCATCAATGCCCCCTTGCGTTTTCCGGAACGCGCAGCGATGTGTGACGGCGCGTGGCTCACCGGCGCGCAGGAAGCTGAACATCACCGCCGGTTCGATAAGGTTACGCAGATGATACGCGGCGGCATGGAGGTCATCATGCGGGCGCAGGGCCTGGGCTGCGATAACCAGCGGTGGATCGAGGTCGTCACCGCCGACGGCAAACAACGGTGCGCCGCAGCTGACGAGCACCGCGACCTGTTCCGGGACGCGCGCGGCGCAGGCCGGGGATCGGCGCGGTGAAGTCGTTCGAGACTGGGCGTTGCGCCGGAAAGCAGCAAACACAGGCTTGTGCCTTATCAAGGCCTTTTCAGTGTCGAAAATGGGCCTCTAAGGCCTTATTTGGTCACGAAATGGAAGAGTTGTTTTTATAAATCAATGGTTTGTCTTGGTCCGACCCCGGTGGTGGTCTAGGACGGCTGGCAGGTGGGGATTTTCAGGTCAAGCGCCGCGAAGTTGCCATGGGCAGGAGGTTTCATCGGGTGGCACCGCCTGACGCGGCCCGCGCGCACGATCCGCATTACGGCAGCACCGAGCGCATCGGGGGCGTGACGCAGCGGAAGGTGATCAGTGGCCAGCGACGCGGCGCAGATGCCATTCACATGGCGGCGGACGGCGTCCATGTCCGCCTCCACCAGTTGCGCGCCTTCGTCTTCATACATGGTCTGGACGGTGCCAGGAGGGACGGAGGTGTTGACGATGGCCCAGTCCAGGTGCGTTCCGCCGGTGTAGTGCTCGAGTTCGCGCAGGAAATCCGAAGCCTTGAAGCCGTCGGTCTCGCCCAGCTTCGTCATCAGATTGCAGACATGGATCCGGGTGGCCCTGGAGGCGGACAGCGCCTCTGCCATTCCCTGGACCAGGAAGATCGGAAGAATGCTGGTGTAGAGGTCCCCTGGGCCGATGACGATGGCTTCGGCCTCCGCGATGGCCTGCAACGCCCGGGGATTGGCCTCGACCGCGTTATCCAGGAATATTCGCCTGATGCGCGGTAGCGGCGCAGTTCTGAGATCGATGTGCGTCTCGCCATGGATGATCCGGCCGTCCTCCAGTTCTGCGCAGAGATCGGCCTTGCCCAGCGTCACGGGGAGGACGCGGCCCTGGACCTGCAGGATCTGGGAGAGCTGCTCGATACAGCGTTCCAGGTCGTCGCTGAGGCTGGCCAGGGCGGCCATGAAGAGGTTGCCGACGCTGTGACCGTTCAGGCTTGACTCTCCGCCGAAGCGGAACTCCAGCGCGTCGCGAATCGGCCGCGTGCCCTCGTTGACCTCTCCGAGGGCGAGGAGGCATTGGCGCAGGTCGCCAAAGGGGGGCAGGCCGTAGTCTCGCCGCAGGAGCCCGGTACTGCCACCGCTGTCGAACATGGTGACGATCGCGGTCAGGTTCGCCGTGTGCTCCCTGAGTCCCCGGAGTATCGTCGAGGTCCCGGTGCCGCCCCCGATGGCTACGATCTTCGGGCCTCGCCCCTTGGTGCCGAAGGATTCCATGCAACGCTTCCTCTCTGCGGGTTCGCATCCGGAAAGGCCGGACACGTGGCCGACAGAATGACTGCCCGGGCCTGGCGCCCGCGCTCATCCAAACTCTGCAAGCACATGGTATGCCGTGGAGCGGGAATCCGCGACCCGTCACGGTTTGCCGATACCGCAGACGCGGGAAACTGGCAAAGATGGGCGGAGGAGTGACCATAAGTGTCAGCGGGCGTAAGCAGCGTGCGTTTTCGCTCCAGGGCGCGGCCGACGGATCTCAGGCGCCGAGCAGTGTGTCGGCGACCATGCCGACCAGGACCACCAGGCCAAGGTGGTGGTTGTTGCGAAAGGCCCGGAAGCAGGCCTCGGGCTCCCGGTCGAAGATCAGGAACTGCTGGTAGAACATCAGCATGGCCACCACCACCAGCGCGCCCAGATAGATGCTCCCGAATCCGGCCTGCTGCCCGACGAGGTAGAGCCCGAGCCAGACCAGTACCTGCAGGATGCCGGTGATCAGGCGGTCCTGTTCGCCGAACAGGATGGCGGTGGAGCGCACGCCCAGGGCCACGTCGTATTCCCGGTCAACCATGCCGTAGAAGGTGTCGTAGACCACGGTCCAGGTCAATGTGGTGACGAAAAGCAGCCACGCGATCGGCGGCGGGAATTCATTGTGGACGGCCGTGAAGGCCATCGGCACGGCCCAGGCGAAGGCTGCCCCCAGGTGCACCTGGGGCAGGCTGTGGAAGCG
>PUOZ01000132.1 GCA_003553165.1 Thioalkalivibrio sp. | reverse complement strand
GGATCGGGCCCCTGGAAGACCCCTCGGCGGTACGGGACGTCGAGGAGAGACTGCAGCAGGCAGCACTGCAGGACTACCGGATCGTGACCGACTAGTGGGCCATGCGGGAAGTTCGGTGCCTATGGAGCACAGCCAGAGGCGCCGGAGCAAGGCGGGCAAGTGCAGGAATAGCCACCCTATTGCAAACTTGCCCAACGCAGCGCCGGCGCTTCTGGCGAAGCGATCTGGTACCGAACTTTCCGCATGGCCCACTAGTCGGTCACGATCCGGTAGTCCTGCAGCGCTGCCTGCTGCAGTCTCTCCTCGACGTCCCGTACCGCCGAGGGGTCTTCCAGGGGCCCGATCCGGACCCGGTGCAGCGCTCTCCCGGAGGTGGAGGACAGGGTGGTGACGCGCACCTGGACAAACCCGAGACTGCGCAGATCGTCCCGCACCCGTTCGGCCGCACTGCGCTCGGCAAAGGCACCCACCTGCACGAATCGTGGCTCGGTCTCGGCGCTGCCGCGCTGCTGAGGCCCCGGACCGTCGAGGCTTCCGTTTCCGGCAACCCGGAGCGGTCGCGCCTCCTCCCCGGCCGGGCTGACCACGCGGATGTGCACAGGGGCAACGCCTTTTTCCACCATGCCGATCCGGTGCGCTGCCGCGTAGGAGAGATCGATCACACGTCCAGCGACGAACGGACCACGGTCGTTCACACGCACGACGACGCGCTTGCCGTTGTCCAGATTCGTGACTTCGACATAGCTAGGCAGAGGTAATTCCCGGTGCGCCGCGGTCATCGCGAACATGTCGTAGGGCTCGCCGCTGGAGGTGCGACGACCGTGGAACTTGGTGCCGTACCAGGATGCGAGACCACGTTGTTCAAATCCGTCACTGGACACCAGCGTCCGGTAGCGCTGCCCGAAGACTTCGTATTCCGGTGGGTTCCCGTAGCGGCTGGGCGGCTCGGACCGCGGCACAGCGTCGGGAACCGATGCCAGGTCGGGCGGGACGGCCGAGGGATGCCCATCCACCTGCCTCGGCCGATCCGGACTGCCGCCACAGCCCACGAGCAGCACGAGCAGGAAGGCCAGCAGAAACCCGGCAACCGCCAGCGCAGCCGCGATGCGCTCGCTGCTCCAGACAAAGCGATCGCGGGCGCCGCTCACGACCAGCGCCCTGGAAGTCCGTCGACCGGCGTGGATCGGGTTTCACGCGAGCCAAGGGTCACTGCCGCAACGCCTCCGTCAACTGGTGGACCGCCATCGCGTAAAGGGGACTGCGGTTGTAACGGGTGATCACATAGAAGTTGGGGTAACCAAGGTAGAACTCGGGACCGTCGCGGCCCTCCAGCCGGATCAGGGAGAACCGGCCGTCCGCCGGCACGGCCTCGGTCGGGAACACGCCGTGTTCAGCCAGTTCCGCCAGCGAGAAGCGCGCCCGGTAGCCGCCGCCGAGCAGGGCCTCGTATGCGTCGCCGTCGGCCCGGGCACCGGCCACGACCGGCTCGCCCGTCTGCCAATGGTGCTGGCGGAAGTAGTTGGCGACGCTTCCGATCGCATCGGGCCACGAGTTGATCAGGTCGCGACGGCCGTTGTCATCGAAATCGACTGCGTACGCCCGGTAGCTGGAGGAGATGAACTGGCCCCGCCCCATCGCACCGGCATAGGACCCCCGGGTCTCGCGCAGATCCAGCGCCTCTTCCTGCACCAGCTGCAGAAAGTGCCCCAGCTCGCTACGGAAGAAATCCTGCCGCGGCGGATAGTCGAAGCCCAGGGTGACCAGGGCATCGACGACCCGGAAGCTGCCCAGGTTGCGACCATAGTTGGTTTCCACGCCGATGATGGCCGCAATCAGTGCCTGATCGACCCCGAAGGTCTCCTCGGCGCGCTCGAGCCAGAAGGCCTGCTCGGTCATGAACACCCTGCCCCGCTCGATGCGCAGGTCGTTCACGAAGATCGGCCGGTAGTCCTTCCACGGCCGCGCCTCGGCCGGACGCGAGATCAGGTCGAGGATGCGCTGCTGGGGCTCTACATCCTCGAACAACCCCTCCAGCAGGGCGCGGTCCATCCCCTCGGCGACGCGCTCGTCGATGAAGTCCTGTACCTCGGGACGCTCGAGGTAAGGGGGGTCCCCGGCACGGAACTCGGATTGCGAGACGGCGACCCCCGAAAGGGAGCATGCCCCTAGCAGCACGATCAGCAGGCCATGGGCGCATGCATGCAGAAGAACGCGGCCCGTTGCAATACGCGGGGGGGTGCCAGTCATCGATTCACCAGTCGCTGTTGAGAATGAACGGCCATCAGGATACCGAAGCCCACCATGAGCGTCACCAGCGACGTGCCTCCGTAGCTGACCAGTGGCAGGGGCACCCCGACCACCGGCAGCATCCCGCTCACCATCCCGATATTGACCACCATGTACACGGCAAAGGTCAGGCTGATGCTGCCGGCAACCAGGCGCGAGAAGCGGTCCTGCGCCAGCGCGGCGATCCACAGGCCACGAGCAACGATCAGGAAATACAGTGCCAGTAACACCGCGATGCCGACGAAGCCGAATTCTTCCGCATAGACGGCGAAAACGAAGTCCGTGGAGCGCTCCGGCAGAAACTGCAGTTGCGACTGGGTCCCGTTCAGCCAGCCCTTGCCATACAAACCGCCCGATCCGATGGCGATCTTCGACTGGATGATGTGGTAGCCCGCTCCCAGGGGATCGGACTCGGGGTTGAACAGGGTCAGGACGCGCTGGCGCTGGTAGTCGTGCATCTGCGACCACAACAGGGGAACCGCGGCAGCGATGGCGAGACCCAGGCCCAGGAACCAGCGCCAGCTCAGCCCGGCGAGAAAGACCACCAGCAAGCCCGCCGCGCCGATCAGGAGTGCGGTACCAAGGTCGGGCTGGCGCATGACCAGCAGCACCGGCACCACGATCAGTACGCTGACCACGAGCAGGTCGAGCAACCGCGGCGGTGCGTTGCGCAGGGACAGGTACCAGGCCACCATCAGCGGCATTGCGAGCTTCATGATCTCCGACGGCTGAAAGCGGATCAGCCCCAGGTCCAGCCAGCGGCGCGCACCCTTCCCGATATCGCCCGCCTGCATCACCGCGATCAGCATGCCGAGACCGAGCAGAAACAGCCACGGCGCCCAGGCCCGCAGCGTCGACACCGGAACCTGGGCAAACAGCAGCAAGGCGACGAGCCCGAGGCCGATGCGGCCCGACTGGCGCTGCAGCGCCTCGATACTCTCTCCCGTGGCGCTGAACAGCACCACCAGACCGATGGCCAGAAGGATGCCGATCAGCACGAGCAACGTGCCGTCGAGGCGAAGGCTGCGCAGGATCCATTGCGAAGGCGTGAGTTCGCGCCCGGTGACGCTGATCACGGCTGCTCCTCGGCCACCGCCAGCAGTCCGAGCGAAGTCAGGTGAGCGTCCATCACCTTGCGTGCGATCGGCGCCGCCACCCGGCCACCACTACCCCCATGCTCGGCGAGCACGGCCACCGCGATCTCCGGCGCATCGGCGGGCGCGTAGCCGATGAACAGGGCATGATCCCACAGTCTGCGATCCAGTTTGGACTCGTCGTACTCCTGGTCCTGGGCCAGACTGAAGACCTGGGCGGTCCCGGTCTTGCCGGCGATCCGATAGGCGGGCGAGGTGCTGCCGATACTGCCCCAGGCCGTCCCGTGCCGGGCATGCACGGCGTCGATCAGCGCCTGATGGATCACGTCCCAGTGGGCATCGCTCGCGATCACCGGGTCCAGGTATCGCAGCGGCTCGGCCAGCGGTTCCCCGTCGGCGC
>PUOZ01000246.1 GCA_003553165.1 Thioalkalivibrio sp. | reverse complement strand
GGGTCGTCGGCCGCGGCAGGTTCTCACGCTGCCGCCGCTCCCAGAGCGTCTTGCGGCTGATGCCGAGGGCCCGGGCGAGTTGGGTCTCGTTCATCTGGCCCTGGTTCTCGAGCACGAAGCGTCGGAAGTAGTCGCTCAGGCTGCCCGGGTGTCCCCTTGTTTCCGCGCCTGAAGCGGCGAGTCCCAGGTGTTCCCAATCGATACGGCTGCCCTCCGACAGGACCACCGCCCGTTCGAGAGCATTCTTCAATTCGCGCACGTTCCCCGGCCACGTGTACTGCATCATGCGTGCGACGGCCTCTGCGCCCAATGTCAGGCCCCTCTTGCCGAAACGGTCCTCGAGTTCAAGCAGGAAGCGTTCCGCGAGCAGGGTCAGGTCCTCCATGCGCTCCCGCAGTGGAGGGATCCGGATCTCCAGCACGCGCAGGCGATAGTAGAGATCGGCCCGGAATTCGCCCGCGTCGATCATCGCCTCGAGATCGCGGTGCGTGGCGGCGAGGAGCCGCACATCGACACGCCGGGCCTGGTTCGCTCCCACCGGTCGGATCTCTCCCTCCTGGAGCACCCGCAGCAGACGGGCCTGAGCGGCGGGTGCCAGTTCCCCGATCTCGTCCAGGAACAGCACGCCGCCGTGCGCAGCCTCGACGAGGCCTGCGCGCGCCTTGACCGCTCCGGTGTAGGCGCCCTGCGCGTGCCCGAACAATTCGGCCTCCACCAGTCCCTCGGGGATGGAGGCGCAGTTCACCGGAACGAAGGGCTGGTCGGCGCGCGGGCTCAACGTATGCATCGCGCGCGCGGCCACCTCCTTGCCGGTGCCCGACTCGCCCCGGATCAGCACGGTGGAGTTCGCTGCCGCAACCCTGCGGATCTGTTGGCGCAGGGTCGCGATCCCTGGGCTCTGGCCAATCAGCCCGCAGTCCTCTGCGGACTCCGGTACGGCTGCCATCCGCTCCCGGCTTTGCTCATTGCTGCGCAGAGCCGCACGCAAGGTCAGGAGCAGGGCATCGTGGTCGAAGGGCTTGGCGATGTAATCGATCGCGCCCGACTTCATCGCCTCGACCGCGGAGGGCACGGAGGCATAGCTGGTCATGATCACCGTGGGCAGCCGCGGGTACTCCCCGATCAGGGTGGTGCCCTCGCCATCGGGGAGACGCAGGTCGGCCAGCAAAAGGTCGAATTCCCCGCTGGCGGCCAGCCGGCGCGCACCGGCAAGGTCCTCGGCCAGCGCGACCTCGAATCCCTGGTGTTCCAGGAAGCGCCGCACGCCCCGGCGGATGGCGGCCTCGTCGTCGACCAGAAGAATGCGTGTCATGTGGGTACGCCAAGCGGAAAGGTCAGGATGAATTGGGCACCGCCCTCCGGTGCATTGGTCGCCACAAGGCTACCACCGTGGTCCTGTACGATGCTGTAGGCCACCGGCAGACCCAGGCCGGTACCCTGTCCGGCCGGCTTGGTCGTGAAGAAGGGTTCGAACAGACGGTCGATCGTCGTCTCCTCGATGCCCGGCCCCTGATCGTGAATCTCGAGGCGCACTCTGGTGCCCGTCTGTTGGGCACGGATGACGATGGTGGCGGCGGGCGGTGACGCCTGTTCCGCGTTCGTCAGGAGATTGATCAAGACCTGCAGCAGCTTGGGCCGCGCGCCCTGGATGGCCAGGCCTGCAAGCCCCGAGAGGTCGTAGCGGATGTCCTTGCGCCCCGCCAGGCGCGTCAGGCGAATCGCCTCGGCGACCAGGTCGTCCAGGGCAACCGGTTCGAATCCGCTGCGCGGAGGGGTATCCGAATGGGCGAATGCGATCAGCGACTGCACGATGGCATTGATGCGGTGGGTTTGCCCGACGATGTCGTCGGCGATGTCGCGGATTTCGGCGGGGTCGTCTTCCAGAGGCAGGGTCTGTGCCAACGATGCGATGCCGGCCAGCGGATTGCCGATTTCATGGGCGACACCGGCGGCGAAGCGGCCGATCGAGGCGAGGCGGTCGCTGTGCGCGACCTCGCTCTCCAGCTGCACACGGGCGGTCACGTCCTCGATCAGGATGACATAGCCCTCGCGGCGGCCCGCGACCACCTCCAGGGAGGACTTGTGCAGGTTCAGCCGCCGCGGCCCGTGACGGGTTTCGAGGTTCAGCTTGTAGATCTGGCGATCCCCGCTCTCGAGGAAGGCCTGCAGCAGCCCGCCCCACGGCCGTTCCAGTCGCTCGATCAACTGGCCGACGGCGCTGTCCGTGGAAATGCCCGTGAGGACGCGCAGGGCGTGGTTCCAGCCGGTGATCTCACCTCCCGCGGTCGTACTGCACACGCCCAGCGGCAGTTCGTGCAGGATCTGCCGGTGGAAACGGCGCAGGGCGTCGAGTTCGGCGGCCAGGCCCGTCAGCGGCAGCCGAGCGTCTTCCAGCTGCTGTTCGATGCGGCGCAGGCTCTCGCCGAGACTGGAGCGCCCGGCGGCGTCCAGGCGCAGATGCTGGTCCACGATCATGCGGGCGAGAACCGGGCCCAGCAGGCCGGACAGGTTGCGCTCGATGCGTTCGCGCAGGCGCTGAAGATCGCGCCGCGAACGCGTGTGGCGCGGCAGGCCCAGGTCGTCCAGGGCCCGCTGCACCTCGTGCCGGGCGGGCATCGTCCCAAGCGTGGCGCCCAGTTCCGCCTCCATCTCGGTGACGTCGCGGGCCAGCGGCAGACCGGCAGTCGGCGAGAAGGATCCGCCGGGGCAGCAGGCCTGGCCGGCCTCGACCTCCTCCTGGTTCGGGCGTGACAGCAGCGAACCGAGAACGAACAGCAGTGCGTTTGCGCCCAGGCTTACCGTCAGCGCGAAGGTCCAGGCATCGAATTCCCCGGCGCCCAGGGCCTGCTGCAGCTGGGGTGCCGACGTCCAGATTCCGGCGTTACCCAGCAAGGGCGCCACCAGGCTGAAGAACCAGCCGACGATGCCCGCACCCAGACCGAGCAGGAACCCGACCCGGGTCGCGCGCGGCCACAGCAGCAGGCCGACCAGCCCGGGAAGGAACTGGGTGACGGCGGCGAAGGAGATCAGGCCCAGCTGGGCCAGCCCCTCGACCACCTGGAGGAGCCCGTAGAAGCCGTAGCCCAGCGCGATGATCAGCACGATCCACATGCGCCGACCCCACAGCAGGTTGCGGTAGAGGTTGGCCGACAGTGTCCTGCGCTCGCGCACCCGGGCCGGAAGCGACAGGTAGTTCATGCCCATATTGGCCAGGGCCAGCGTCGTCACGATCATCATTGCGCTGGCGGCGGAAAGACCGCCGATGAAGACCAGCAGGGCCAGCGTCGGCGATTCGAGCCAGGCGGCCAATCCCAGGGCGAAGTAATTCGTGTCCTGGGTCAGGTCGGCGGCCTGCCCGGCCCAGTACAGCACGGGCATCGGCAGGTTCAGCAGCAGCAGGAAGAGTGGAAACCCCCAGGCCGCCTGCGTCAGCGCCCTGGGGTTGATGTTCTCCGTGAACAGCATGTGGAATTGCCGGGGCAGCAGGAACGCGGCAGCGAAGGCCAGCACCATCAGGCTGAACCAGCCCCCTTCGAGTACGGGCGAGTACAGCGCGGTGACCGCCTCGGGGTGCCGCTCCAGCCAGGCATCCAGGCCGGCCAGTCCACCGAAGACCGCGAACAGGCCGATGCCGGCGATGGTCAGCAGGGCCACCAGCTTGACCAGCGACTCGAAGGCGATGGCGACGACCAGACCCGAGTGCTTCTCGCGCGGCGAGATATGGCGGGCGCCGAACAGGACCGCGAACAGGGCGATGGTGGCGCTGAACGTCAATGCCAGCAGG
>PUOZ01000224.1 GCA_003553165.1 Thioalkalivibrio sp. | reverse complement strand
AGCGGGTGAAGAACTCGGGGAACCAAAGGATCAGACCCGAACCGCCGATGATGGCCATGCCCCAGAAAACGGCCCAGTAATCGAACTTCTCCCAATAGGTGTAGCGCTCGAAGCGGGGCGGCTCGCCCATGAATCTGCCCCTGCGGCTTTAAAAATACCCGGTGGGCGGTGTCGAACGACCGCGCATGACATCACCGATCCGTGGAAGTATAGATGATCTGGCACTTGATTCGGGGCCGGGCCGGTACCGTATCAACGCGGGTTCCCGCCCAAGGCTCCGTCCACCGGGCTTGAAGAGGACACGCGGGGCCGCCGGTTGAACTACATTAGTAAGTGGAATGCGGGTAACGGCGGTAGTGCTGTTTCGAGACCGTATGGGTTCGGTCCCGCGAGCCGCGTGGCGGCAGATCGTCAGCGTTGCCACCGTGCGCGGGCAAGGTTCGGACAGGATCCCGTCGCTATCGAACGGGGCGAAAAGAGGAGGTTGGTCATGGGTGGCATTGTTGTAGGTATGGACGGTTCGAAGGGATCGGCGCAGGCACTGCGGTGGGCGCTGGAGGAGGCCAGGCTGCGTGGAACCGAGGTGCGAGCCTGCTTTGTGGTGGACAGGATCTATACCGAGCCCGAATGGGCCTCGTTGATCATCCCCTCGGCGGACGAACTGCTGCGGGAGGGCAAGCGGCTCCTTGCCAGCGCGGTCACTAAGGTGGAAGGTGGCGAAGACGTGCGCCAGGAGGTGCTGATCGGTGAGGGGCACGGACCGGCGAAGGCGCTGCTGGATGCCGCGAGCGACGCCGATATGCTCGTCGTGGGATCGCGCGGGCGCGGAGGCTTCCAGGGTCTGCTGCTGGGCTCGGTGAGCCAGCAGGTGCTCCACCACGCGAAATGCCCGGTGGTGGTGGTGCCCCCGTCCTAACGCCCCGGCTTCCCAAGGGATCTGTACCGGAGAGCCTGTAGGAGCGGCCTCTGGCCGCGATCAGGGTGCCGGGCCCGTCACAATCCTGCGATCGCGACCAGAGGTCGCTCCTACGCGGACAGCGCCGGTTGGTCGTGGAACGGCCTCTGGCCGCGATCAGGGTGCCGGGCCCGTTACAATCCTGCGATCGCGACCAGAGGTCGCTCCTACGCGGACAGCGCCGGTTGGTCGTGGAACGGCCTCTGGCCGCGATCCGGCTGGCGATTCGGGTCCGGCTACGCCACGCTGGCGGGCGGTGTCGCGAGACGGCCGGCCTCGAAATCCGCGATGGCCTGACGGATCTCCGCGTCCGTGTTCATCACGAAGGGGCCATGATGCCGGATGGGTTCGCGCAGAGGGCGCCCGCGCAGGAGCAGCAGCCTGGCACCTTCGCTGGAGGCCAGTTCAACCTGCGTCTGGCCGGACCAGACGGCCAGGCGTCCCGCATCCAGCCCGTCACCGAGACTGCCTGTGTAGGCATAGGCGATCAGCCGTATACCAGGTTCGAGTTCCACCATCAGGCGGGCACCGGGCTCCATCCTGACGTCCGCCATGGCGGCATCGTCGCCCAGGCGCGCGAGCGGCCCTTCGGCCCTGCCGGTACTCGTCTGCCATGGTCCGGCGATGGCCTTGAGGGTTGTTCCCTCCCCCTCTGCGGTGACCATCTCGGCAGCGCGTATGTCGCGATAACGAGGCGGATCCATCTTGCGTGCCGCAGGGAGGTTGATCCAGACCTGGAATCCATGGAGGCCGTCGGAATCCAGCAGGGGCATTTCCGAGTGGATCACCCCGCGTCCGGCGCTCATCCACTGCGCTTCGCCGGCGTGGACTTCGCCACGGTTGCCCATGGAGTCCTCGTGGGTCACGCCCCCGTGGATCAGGTAGGTGAGGGTCTCGAATCCCCGGTGGGGGTGCGGAGGAAAGCCGCCGATGTAGTCCTCGCGCGCGCTGGCCTTGAGCTCATCCAACAGCAGGAACGGGTCCAGGCGCCCGGTGAAATCGTTGATGCGGCGGATCTTGACTCCGGCGCCATCCTGGGTCGGCTGGGCGGCGCGGATCGCTTCGGGTCGGGTCGTGGGCATGGTGATTCTCCTTTGCTTTCGGGTCAGCATAGAGACCACGAAAGCGAAAGAAAATCGGAATTATTTGGGTAAACCGTTCGAAATTCTGGGACGTTCCAGCGGGCCTGGCTGTGTGACAGCGATATGGAGTGCGGCGGCTTGCCGCCGCTTTGGGGCACGCGAAGGGTTCCGGGCGTACGACAGCGGGAGCAAGCTCCCGCACTCCATGATTTCTATTGCGGTGGTGCTTCGGGGATGCGGTTGTCCGCCTCCGCATCGTTGTCCAGCCTGGAGCGCACCTCGGCGAGGTTGCTACGGATTAGCTGCGCTTCCTCGCTACCCGGTGTCAGTTGCGCCTCGAGGCGCTCCCAGTGGTTTTTCGTCGTTTCGTAATCAGACGCGCGGAAAGCCGCGAGGCCCGCCAGCCACAGCGCGTTGGTGTGGTCCGGTTCGATCTCCAGCGCCTGGGTAACGAAGGGCAGCGCACGAGCATTCAGATCGCCGCCATCCATGCTGCCGAGCAGATCCGCATAGGTCACGAGGATGTCGGGATCCCTGTTGCCTCCGTAACGGATGGCCTGGGCATAGGCGCCGGCGGCGGCACGTGGCTGATCGAGGAAGAGAAGCGATCGGCCCAGCAGCGCCCAGCCGTCCGGATCGTCCGGGTTGGCCTCGAGGCGGGCGGCGAGCGCGTTGACCGCAGCCTCCATGTTCTGGTCCATGCCGGCCTGCGCTGTCTGCGGCGAAGGCCGCTGCGGATCCATCCCTGGTTCGCCCGCGCCATAGCCTTGGTAGATGAGTATCGCCAGTGCTGGCACGAGCAGCAGGCTGACGATTCCCGTCGGTAGCCGCCAGGAGCCCTTGAGCCCTCCCGCCGGCGCGGCGGTCCTGCCCTCGCTGGCCTCGAGCAGGCTGCGCTGCAGGTCGATGCGTGCTGTGTTGAATTGATCTTCGGAGATGGTGCCGGCCTCGCGGTCGGCCTCGAGATCGGCCAGCTGGCTGCGGTACACCGAGACCTTGGCATCCACGACATCCGTGGAAGCCCGCCCCTCGGTCGCGGGACGGCTCATCAGCATGGGGACAAGCAGAAAGAGCAGTGCGGCGACCGTCAATACGGCCGCCAGGGTCCAGAACAGCGTCATGCCTTGCCTCCGTCACCTTCGCCGAGCAGACGGCGCAGGCGTTCCTGCTCCTCCTCGGAGAGATCGCCCGCGCCGATCTGGCTGCGGCGGCGGTAGAGGATCATCCCCAGCGCCGAGAGTCCGATCAGGAGCATGGCGACGGGCCCGAACCACAGCAGGTAGGTGGTCGCATTCATCGGGGGGCGAAAGAGGACGAAATCGCCGTAACGGGCGACCATGTAGTCGACGATTTCCTGGCTCTCCGCGCCATCCCTGATCATCAACGAGATCTGGCGGCGCAGATCGTTGGCGAGGGGCGCATTCGACTCGATCAGGTTCTGGTTCTGACAGACAGTGCAGCGAAGCTCGCGGATCAGCCTCTGGTAGCGGACCTCCTGGTCCTCTGTCTCGAAGGTCATCGGCTCCGACGGCGGCGCGGTGGGGTTCGCCAGCAGGCTGCCGGGCGCGATCAGCAGCGCCAACGCCCCCAGGCACAGCAGCGGCAGAATGAAGGGGTATGGCCTCATGATTCGGCCTCCAGTTGTCGGTAGAGGGGAAGAATTTTGTTTTCGATGATCTCCGGCGTGATCATGCCGATGTGCTTGAAGCGGATCATGCCGTGACGATCGATCAGGAAGCTTTCGGGCGT
>PUOZ01000012.1 GCA_003553165.1 Thioalkalivibrio sp. | reverse complement strand
CCTGCAGGAGGCGTCGGGTTTTCACATGCTGCCGATGTTCATCGGTCGCGATGGCGTCATCGGTGGGTTGACCGAACTGCGGGGGTTCCTGGAGCGACAGGGGGAGGAGGTCAAGAGCCCGCCCGCGCCCGTTTCCGAAAACGCGCCTGCCCCGCTGCTGCATCTCCTCGGCTACGCAGGCCTCGTTCCGTTCGTCTTTTTTGGCGTGGCCGCCTGGTTCGGTTCCACGCAATGGCAGGCCTTTTCGCTGCATGCGCTGGGCGTCTACGGGGCCGTCATCCTTTCCTTTCTCGGCGCCGTGCACTGGGGTCTGTTCCTGCTCGACCGTCGCCACCGGGTCCTGGGGCAGCCAGCGCCGATCTGGGCCGTGGTCCCATCGGTCGCCGCCTGGGGCGCCCTGCTGCTACCGACGGCCTTTGGCCTGACCGCGTTGCTGCTGCTGTTTCCACTGGTGTTATGGGTCGATCGCGGCAGCCTGCGCCGCTTCGGTCTGCCCCCCGGCTATATTCAGTTACGGGGGTATTTGACCCTGGGTGGAACACTTTTCCTACTATCTGGCATTTTCGCCAGCCTGACCGCGTAGTGACGGCCCACGCCGATTACCTGCCGCCAACCGAGGAGGTCGTGATGACCGCTGTAACCCGCTCGATCAACATCAATGTCAACAAGGACACGGCCAAAGAGGGCGCCGTCCCCCTGGCCAGTGTGGACTCCATGGCTGTGCACTACCGCGAACTGCTGAGCGGGCTGGGCGAGGATGTCCAGCGCGAGGGTCTCGTTGATACCCCGACCCGCGCGGTCAAGGCCCTGAAATACCTCACGCGTGGCTACCACCTGGATCTCGAAGAGATCGTGAACAACGCCATGTTCGCATCCGACAACGACGAGATGGTGCTGCTCAAGGACATCGAGCTGTATTCACTGTGCGAGCATCACGTGCTGCCGGTCATCGGCAGGGCTCACGTTGCCTATCTGCCCAACGGTCGGGTGATCGGGCTGTCGAAGATCGCGCGCATCGTGGACATGTTCGCCGCCCGGCTGCAGATTCAGGAGAACATGACCCGGCAGATCGCTGAGGCGATCCTGAAGGTCACGGAGGCGCGTGGCGTCGCCGTGGTCATCGAGGCCAAGCACATGTGCATGACCATGCGGGGCATCGAGAAGCAGAACTCGTCGATGACGACGTCGGTGATGCTGGGCGCCTTCCGCGAGGATCCGCGCACGCGCGAGGAATTCCTGGACCTGATCCGGCGCTGATCGTCGCAAACGCGCGGTGGGTACGGGTTGGCGCACGCCTGGGTCATCCCTTGGGCCGGCGGTTGGAGTAGTCTAGGGGGAACACGGAATGGCTCCATCGTGGTCTTCTCAGAATGCGTTGCGCAGCAAACGCCGCTTGCTCCGCCTGGAATGCAAAATGTCTGGTTGACGACTCGGGGGAACCCCAAGGCTGCCGCGACGGCCTAAACCAAGCGGCGTCCTCCGTTCTTATGGCCCACCAAGGAGAAAGGCGATGACGAGAAAGAGGCTCCTCAGGCAAACTGCCATGGTGGCGGTCGCTGCGTTTGGTCTGGCAGGCCTGGTGCACGCGCAGCCCCTGGGTTTTGGCGACATGATGAGCCCCGGCAGTTGGTTCGGCGGTGGCGCGGATCGTGACCGTCTCGATGAGCGTCATGGCCCGCCGGTCTCCTATGGCGATCCCTACGGCCAGCCGCGCTACGGTCACGATCCCTTTGCGCAGCAACGCTACGGTCACGATCCCTTTGCCCGGGATCTCTACGGCCAGCAGCTCTACGGCCAGGATCCGTTTGCTCAGCAGCCCCATGGCCATTCGCCTTATGGTCAGCAACCGTTCGGGCAGCCCGGCCTTCCGCGGTACGGTGTCGGTCAGCAGCCCTTTGGCGCTTCCGGCTGGGGCTACGATGAACCGCCCTATACATCGCCCGGTCGCCGGCATGAGCAGTCGCGGGGCGTCGATGAATGGGCTCAGCAGAGGATCCGGGAACTGGAGCAGCGCGTCGAGGAACTCGAGCGCCGGCAGCACGAAGGCCGACGCCACCAGCCGCCTGACTTCCAGCAGCCGGAATATCCGCCGTTGCGGTGATCGGCCCGTCGGCCCCGCGCAGTACCGCCCGCGCTGCTAGGAGCCTGTCGGACTTGGGTGCCCGTAGCGAGCCGCGTGGGAGAGCGAGGGCATTTTTTCATGATTTCGAGGCGCATAGTGGTTCTTTGCAACGAGAGATCAGCGAAAAATGCCCTCGCTCTTCCCGCCGGCGCAGTAGGAGCATCCCAAGTCCGACAGGCTGCTAGGAACGCGCCGGGCGCGTAGGGGCCGTTGAGGGTTCCACGACGGCTCGGCCTTCGCGTCCTTCCACACTTTTCAGCGAAGCAGGTGTACCCATGGCGGTCCTTCCGCGTACGGTCTTTCTCATCGCCCTGCTGGGTGCACTGATGCTGCTGATCTCGGGACCCGGCGCGCGGCTGGGGCTCTGGGAGTTTGCGACGGGCTTCCAGATGATGCGTTGGGCGACCTTCACGGGTTTTGCGGCCATCGCACTGACGTTGGTGCTTGCGCTGGTGCCGACCCTGCGCCGGCGTGGGGCGCTCTGGTGGGGCGGGGCGCTGATCCTGGGCCTGATCAGCGTCTATGTCCCCTGGCAGGCGCTGGAACAGGCGCGACAGGTTCCGCCGATCCACGACATCACCACCGACACCGCCAATCCCCCGGAGTTTGTCGCGATCCGGCCGCTGCGGGCGGACGCGCCGAATCCGGTGGAATATCCCGGCGAAGAGGTGGCCCGTCAGCAGCAGGAGGCCTATCCGGATGTGCGCAGTCATTATCTGGATCAGCCACCCGCCGAGGCCTTCGTGCGTGCGCTGGAGGCCGCGCGGTCCATGCGCTGGGACATCGTCGATGCCGAACCGGACGAGGGACGCATCGAGGCCACGGCGACGACCTTCTGGTTCGGCTTCAAGGACGACGTGGTGGTGCGTGTGACCCCCAGTGGCGAAGGCAGCCTGATCGATGTGCGTTCGGTTTCACGGGTCGGGCGCAGCGATGCCGGCACCAATGCCCGGCGCATCCGCAGCTACCTGGATCGCCTTGACACCGGGAGTTGATCGCCACGGATCGCCGCGGCCGGCACCCACCGCCCGCAAGAAACGGCGGACCACGCAGGGCTCCGAAATCGCGGGATTCGATTTCCCCTCCGTGCCTTCCCTGGCCAGGTTTCTCACTGACGCGCCGGGAGGTTCGCTGGGTCAGGAACCCTCGGTTGGGGGTTCCAGCCACTCCAGCAGGTAATAGAGGATCTGGCCCTCGGACGACTTCGATGGTCCGAGTACTCGGGCGGCAAACCGGTGTGCCGCAGGCTCTGCCTGCGCGCGGGCCTGTTCGCCGCTCTCGACCACCTCCACGCAGCCCGCCGGAAACCGCTTGCGCGCGCGCCCCGGCATGTATACCACCGCGTAGCTCGGCTGCGATACGCCGTATTCCGGATCAGGAGGGACCATGCCACGCATGGATCGAGCATAACAGCTCGGGGTGACGGGGCAAGTGGCGCCCGATTGTGCGTCAGCCGGGCGGCCCTGCACCAGGCTCCCCCGTGGGAGGCGAGCCCCCTCGGCGACCGAACCGGTGCGCCGAACCCCATCGGCCAGAGGGCTGGCATCCCACAGGTCCGCGCCAAGGCTCCCTTGTGGGAGGCGAGCCCTCTCGGCGACCCAGTGCGCAGTATCATGGACGCCTCCCCCTGCCGAGGTCCCCGCCCTGGACGCCTTCCTGCTGAACGAGATCCTGATTGCGTTGCTGATCGTGACGCT
>PUOZ01000039.1 GCA_003553165.1 Thioalkalivibrio sp. | reverse complement strand
AGGTTCGCGGTGCCGAACAGCAGCAGGGTGGCGGGCAGGCGTTCGACGATGATCCAGTACACCTCGCGGGCGCCGCGATCGCTGTGCATGTGCTCGGCCCGTCCGAGGTCCAGCCGGATCGCCTGCTGCAGGTAGTCTACGCTGCGCACGATGAACGGCTGATCCAGGCGCAGGCGCTCGACGTCGAGCTGCACCCTGCGTTCGATCAGCGCGTTGCGCTCCTGTGGGCTGAGATCGAAGAAGGCGGGGTCGGCCCGCACCTGCTCGGCGACGGTACTCTGGATCTGCACCATCCGCAGTTCGTCGACCTGGCCGCCCATGTTGGCGATCAGGATGGTCAGGTACACCCCGACCAGCACGGTCAGGAACAGCGCGGCGAGACGCTTGATGGTGAAGAGTGTGAGGCGGCGCAGATCGCGCAGGAATCCGCGTGCCGGTGTCGCCATGGCGCCCGAGGAAGCGGTCACGGCTGCCCTCCGGGTTGCGGGGTCTCACGCGCGGGCACGGTGGCGAAGACCTGCGAGGCGAAGGAGGGCAGGGCGACCAGCCGTGAGATCACCGCCATTTCGAGGCTGTTCGCGCCGCTGCCTAGTGCCGCCAGCTCCTCGGGCTCGAGCCGCAATGGCCAGGCCCCGTCCCCGGTGGGCGACAGGGAGCCCCTGCGCGCGAGGCTTCCGGTGCCGTCGAACAGCAGGTACTGGACGCTCTCGATGGCGTCCTCCGGGTAAGGCTCGCCCTGGAAGCTCACACGCAGCGTGAAGTCGGCGGATTCCCCCGAGGTCACCACCATCGGGCCGTCCAGTTCCAGTTCCGGAATGGCCGGCTGGGTGAACCGCAGCCACTTGTCGGAGGGGTCCGGGAAGTCCTCGAAGCGACGCAGCACGAGGGCGCGTTCGAGCGGGTGCACGGAATGCAGGTAGAAAGGCCCGTCTCCGACCCAGTAGTGCCTGCGCTGATCCCGCCACTGCGCGAGTGCGAGGAAGCGTCGGGTGGCTTCGCCCGGTTCGGTGAAGTCGCCGAGGGTCGCGGGAAAGGGCAGGTAGTCGTCCGCAAGCGCCGCGTCGCGATGCCGGTCCAGGATCGGGAGGCTCGGACCCGCGACCAGGTTCATCCAGGTGACCGTCATCCGGTCCGCCTTGTTCGAGGAGAAGGCCAGATCGCCGGAAGCCTCCGCGCGTACCCCGAGCGCCAGCGTGTGCCAGGGGGAAATCGAGGGTGTGCGCGACGCGACGATGGTTTCCGCGTCGGGATAGATCTGATCGCTGTAGATTTCCACCACCAGTGGATCCCGGGACACGATCCGCCAGCCGCGGAAATGACGCTGCCAGACCTCGAAGGTCGGTACGTGGCTGGCATCATACAGCGGGCTGTCCTCCACCGCGCGCTCGAAGTTCAGGATCCAGGGCAGCACCATGTCCGCGAGCGACATCGGCGACCCATCATGCCAGTCACGGTTCAGAAAATCCTCTTCGTAGTACACGCGTGTCCGTGTTCTGGACGTGATGCCCTCGGGATGACGTTCCCCCACAGTGACGAAACGCCCTGCCACGGCGTCCCAGTCGATCCAGGTGTCCTCCGGGACCTCGATCTCCGGGAGGGTGTCGAGCGTGAGCCAGTCGTGGGTGCGAATCACCGGCACCCCGTCCTGTACCGTCACCTCCGCGCGATCGATCCGCTGCGGCCAGTACAGCCCGGTGAACGGGTCCGGTACCAGCTCGATGTCGGCGAGTGCGCGGATGATCATCGTGTCGAAGATCCAGTTGCTGCCCGCCACCGGGTTCCAGGGTTCGGTCAGCAGGCTGGGGACGGCGAACACGACGGTGCCGCCGACTCGGTCCCGGAAGCGGATCGTATAGGGCCAGAGCCGCGAGCCGGAGATCCCACCCGCCAGATCGACCGCCAGTTCGACTTCGCGGGAATGGGGGAACACGTTCAACTGATCGACGACCCAGATGCGCACCGAATCGGCCATCGCCAGTTCGAGAGCACGCGTCATCAGCGCCTGGCGTTCGTCCCAGTCCGTATAGTCCCTGCGCTGCAGTCGGTCCGCGATCTCGTCGAACTCCGGATCCGGGGTGTAGACCTGCCAGAGCGGTTCCGGCCGGCCGCGCGGCGTGTAGTAGTAGCTGAAATTGTCAGCCAGATCGCGGTTGATCACGGTCGAGATCCAGCCGCCGGTATACAGGTGCCAGCGTCCGGAATGCGGATCGCCCGCGATCCAGATGCGTGACGCTTCCTCGGCGGTGCGGTACAGCCGTTCGGCGCGAAAGCCGAGATCCTCCATCAGGTTTGCGACGTAGTCGCCGACCCGCTTGCGTGCGTCCTCGGTGCGGATCAGTACGCTGACCCGGACCGGTTGGCCCTGGTACATCCACTGGCCGTTCTCGCGGTTTGCGCCGAGGCGCTCCATTTCCTCGCGGATCACCCGTTCCGCACGTTCGGGATCGTGCTGATAGCGCAGTTCCAGCGCGCGCGCGACGTCGGCGAGCCGGGCGTAGTCGGGGAAGACCGTGTTCAGGGGCAGATAGCGCGGCACCGCGAGCCCGCCGTAGAGTTCCTCCGCGACGTAGCGCCGGTTGATCAGCCAATTCAGCGCTTCGCGGATTTCGGGAACGTGAAAGGGGTTCAGCTCGCCGTTGGCGAAATGGGGGCCCGCCGGATTCACGGTCAGTTCCATCGACGAGCCGTAGGCGAGGGCGTAGGTCGCGCGCTCGGAATCGCGCAGGCGCTGGAACACCGTGGTGCTGCTGACCCCCTGTCCGAACAGGTGATGCGTTCCGCTCTCGATCAGCCCGGTCACCTTGCCGACGTCGGACTCCTGCGTGAACACGATCTGATCGACCAATGCGCCGGTTCGCGCGGCGGGATCACCGACAGTGCCGCGGTCGCCGACGCGGCCGGAAGGCTGGTCCGGACCCGTGACCTCTGGGCGCAGAAAGAGTGCACCGACGATACCCACCAGGAGCAGCGCGGTGGCAGTGAGTCCGATCTTGCTCATCATGTCGGGCAGGAAGCCCCTGTCGCAGGCATGTCAGGGAGACGATAGTCAACGCGTCCGTGCCCTGACAAGGTGTTCACGGATGGCGGTTAGAAACGCTGGTGAGCCGGTAGTTCCGAAAGGCCGGCGTCAGCCCAGGCTCCGTTCCTTTTCGAGTTTAACGTGAATGTCACGGTCACGCCCGTGATGGTTTATGCCGGGTGGGCGGCCCGCTGCACGGTGGTGCCTGGCCGCCGGCTGGTATACTGCCGATCCTCTCGGGAGCGTCTTGGTGTTCGGGACCCGGATGAGCAGCAGTTCATTCGACGACCAGTTCCGTATCCTGCCCCTGGTTATCATCAACAGGATGGCGCGTTACCCTTCGCGTATCCTTGCCCGGCAGACTGCGTGAAGCCGTGTGACGGTCCTGCCGCGGCTGCAGTGGTCGGGGTCGCCCGGGGCCGGCGCTTCCGTGCAAAGGATCGGGATCACGTCCCCTTACCGGTTGGAGAAGCCCATGAAAACCCAGCCCAAAAAACGCCAGCGAAGGACGAGGACCGGTGCCGGGGCCGCGCCGGAGCCGGTGAAAACCGAGTTCATCTACCACTGGAATCGCATCATCGGTGCACTGGCCGTGCTGGTGCTGCTGATCGGCCTGGGTGGTTTCGGCCTCCATGCGTGGTTGTCGTCGCCTTCCGCACCGTCCATGGATGCCGGGTTCGACGAAGTCGGCGCGCCGGTTCCTCGCCTCGAGGTAGCTTCTGAACCGGGCGGGCAGGCCGCCGGGGAGCCCGCACCGGCAGTTCGACGCCCGCACAGCGACGAGGCGGCGCTGGACGGGCGGTT
>PUOZ01000354.1 GCA_003553165.1 Thioalkalivibrio sp. | reverse complement strand
GCACTAATACTGCCGATTGTGGTCTTTCTGGTATGGCTGTCCGTGATGGTTCTGGGTGTTGGTCCGGCACTTCGCGGCATGTGAGTTTTGCGGCAAGACGTTCGACGGTGGGTGGAGCGGTATCAGAGAGAGGACGAGGCAGGGCTGGAGTCGACGAAGGTTTCTGCGTACCGTCTGGGTGGGGGGTGCCGCGATCGGGACCGGACTCTTTCCCGTGGGCTCGGTTGCCGGAGTGCCCTTCAGGAAGGCGATCCCGGCTTCTGGAGAGATAGGGACATATTCGCTACATCGCTACCGCCTGACTCGCTTCGCAGCTTTCCTGCCTCCCATTGGCAGGCCTTTGCGCACCCGCATGCGTCACACCAGAATGGCGCTCGCCGCGACCACGGGTTTTTTGACGTTAACCCAGCTGCTACGGCGTGAACGCGGGAAACGGCGCTACTCGGACCTGGTCACGCTGGCCTGTTCGACCAGCAGCGGATAGTGGTAGCCGAAGCCAAAGTCGTGATCGACCACCACCGTGCCTGTGACCATGACCTTGTCGCCAACGGCCGCATTGTCCTGCGTAGTGATAACGAGATTATTGGTCTCACGGAGAGCATCGCCAGACCCGTCCTGAATATGAATGAAATTGCGCTGCATGACGCCGGCATTGACCTTCACCACCTCGCCTTGGACCGTCACCTGCTTGCCTTCCAGCGCCGCGCTTTCCTCGTAGAGTTGGCCAACGGTCTTCGTGGCGACTGCGTCATCGGCCTGCAGCGGTACAGCGGCAAACAGGGCCAAGAGGGTGGCCAGGATCAGGACGTTCATGTTTCTCATGAGATTCTCCGAGTGGTGGTATGCGTGCGTTGGTATGTACGGGACCGCAGGCGGAACGCGAGGAACTGCTCGCATCCGAGAGGGCATCGCCTGTGTCCTAGACTAGCAGCTTCTCTGCACGACCTCGTGTCCGGAATTCCGAGCGGGCCGTGAAAATAAATCGAACGATCTATATTATGTGCCGCCGTACAGTCTATCATCGACTCTAGGAATGATCCGGTCCTTGTCAATTCCGGCCTCTGCTCAGGGCTGTGATGCGCGGGTCCGGCACAGGTCATGCTGCCGATTGCATTCGGCTGGAGAGGGTGCCAATGGAAAACCATGATGACGATTGTATCTGGGTGCGCACAGAGGTGTGGCTTGTCACCCGGACCGGTAGGCGGGTCAAGGTGAAGACCAGAAAGATCTGTCGTAGGGGCATCTTTCTGGAAGGGTCATCGCCGGGTCTGCATCAATCGGTGGAGGTCGTCTTTCCGGACCCTGGCGCGCGCGATGGTGGGCGCCGGATCCGGGGCACCGTGACCCACAGCGGAGCTGACGGCATTTGGGTTTGCTTCAGCCGGGAACTGCGCTCTTCGGCAGAGATGCTGATGCGAAGCGGACTGCCGGGGGGCTCGCTCCAGGCCGGGCGGGCAGCGCGTTCGATTCCGGCGGGTTACTGAAGGGCTCGGATGTTCGGTAGTGATTCGCACCAAAGCTCTGCATGTGGTCAGATTGGTGCTGTTTCAAGGGAAGCCCGTGTGGGAGAGCAACGTCTGGGCGAAGCTTTTCCGCCGTTAGGCTGCCGAGAAGGTTCGCCTGCCACAAGAGACGGCCCTGCAGGGGGGGAGGGCGTCGTGCAGGAACGGATTCCCGGCGAAGCTTATCGGCTGATAATCAAGTATTTCTTTGGGAGACATCCTTTTTCTCAAGCCTGAAACGAAGCTGCCACAGGCTCGCCGGCGCTCCGTTCCCTCAAGTCGCGCCCGTGCAAGCCGATACAGCTCAGTGAAACTGTTCCGCGCGGGCAGCCCGTGCTGCTCCGCTTGCCTGTCTGCCGCTTGCTCAGTCGGCAGACCCCGGGAATGAACGGATCCGTCCAGAGTGAAAATTCGATGCGCAAGATCCCGGCACTTTTACTCCTGATAGCCATCATCCTGCAGACAATCCAAGCTTCTGCACAGGGGCCAGAGGAATTGGTGGTACTCAACTGGCCGAATTACCTCGACCCCGCCCTGGTGGAACGCTTCGAGGAGCAACACGACGTCCGTATCCGGCAGGTGTATTTCGAAGGGGATGACCAGCGCGATGAGATGCTGGTCGCGAGCGACGGCGCCGGATACGACGTGGCCCTGGTCAGCGGGAACATGCTGCAGACCTACATGCGGAGCGGCTGGCTAGAGCCTCTGACCGAGGAGCAGGTGCCGAATCTCGTCCACGTGGCGCCGCGCTGGCGCACTGCCTTCGCGGGCGCGGACGGCTTCGCTGTACCTTACACTTGGGGCACGCTGGGAATCGGCTATCGGGAGGATCTCGTATCGGAACCCATCGATTCGTGGATGCAGCTCTTCCGGCCGGCGCCGCCACTTCAGGGACGTATCGCAATGCTGAGTCACAATCGCGATTTGGTCGGCATGGCATTGGTGGCGCTTGGTTACTCGTCGAACAGTTGGGATGATCATGAACTGAGCAAGGCGGAGCAGTTGCTGCTGGCCCAGAGGCAGCATGTCAGGACCTATGGCTACGTCGGGTTGACGGCGGACTCCGCCATGGTCAGCGGAGAGATCGCCGCATCGATGCTGTTCAATGGCGACGCCCTGATGCTGCAGGAGTTCGAGCCGAGGATCCGCTACATTCTGCCGAAGGAGGGGGGTAATCTCTGGGTCGACTACTTCGTGGTGATGAGCCGCTCGCCCCGAAAGGAACTTGCCTTCGCCCTCGTCGATTTCCTCAATGAACCCCAGCACGCTGCTGAAGCCGCCCAATTCGTCCATTACGCGACCGCCAACGAAGGGGCGAGGGACTTTCTGCCCGATGAGTTTTTCGACAACCCCGTGATCTACCCGGATCCCGAAACGCTGGCGCGCTCGAAGTTTTTCGAACCCCTGCCGCCGAGGGTCGTCCGGCGCTACAACAGCATTATTATCAACGTGGTCCGCTAGGGCCCCGAACCGTGCGACTGCCAACGAAGATTCTGCTGCTGATCACTCCGATGGTGGTCGTGCCGATCCTGATCATCGGCATCGCGGCTTTTGGGCTGATTCGTGATGCGGATTTCGAACGTGCGGCAGGCGAAACGGCGACATTGGCGCAGCAGATGGAACTGCGTCTGCAGGCCACCGTGAGCGCTGCAAGGGCCAACCTTGAACTCTTCGCCCAGTCCAACCTCCTCCATCGCTACATCTTTGCGGAGGAAGAGGACGTCCGCTATCTGCTGCTGCAACCGTCCCTGCTGCGCCAGTTTGCGAGCTATCAGCGGGCCTACCCCGAGTACTTCGAAATACGGCTCAAGGATGCCTTCGGCGAGGAGGATGCAAGGGTCTCCCTTCGGCCCGGTACGGGTTCCGGTGCGCATGCGGGGAATGCGTTGGTGACTGAATACCTGCGCACCAGTCCCGAGGCAATCCATCACGCATTCCTGCGGGATCCATACACCGGTGAACTTATCCTCAAGGCGGGAAAGCGTCTCGCCTTCCGCGAACCCTACCTCGACCCCATCACCGCTCCGCTACAGGATCGTGGCTACCTGCTCATTCACGTTTCTCTGGCGCCGATCATTGCGCAAGCCGCGCAGGCTTTGCGGGGGTCTGCGGGCTACTTCATCACGGATCGACAGGGTCTCGTCGTCTTCGGAGGCTCGGTACTCGAAGACGATCCTGCGCTGGAATCGTGGCAGATCGGGAGCCTGTTGCAGGGGGTCGCCGAGGGACGGGCGGTCACCCTGTCATTGGGCGGCCAGGCTACCGTTGCCCATGGGTTGGAACTGGATGATCAGTTCCTGCTCTTTGCCGCCCAATCGCTTT
>PUOZ01000336.1 GCA_003553165.1 Thioalkalivibrio sp. | reverse complement strand
TACCTGCACCGGCACCCGCGGTGCATTGTCGGCACGATGCGTGGATAATCGTGCACCATGAGCATTGCCATCGGCCTCGTCGCGATCTTCCTCTATCTCCTGACCACGGGTTACCTGGTCGTATCCGCGCGCCGGCAGCCGCCCGCGCCGGCGCAACCGCGTGGCCCCCTGATCACCTGGGCCCTCGCCCTGGCCGTGCATCTGGCTGCCCTGTCGCAACTGGTGATGACCGATCTGGGTCTGAACCTTTGCCTGGGCAACGCGCTCGCGGCCGCCCTCTGGCTGGTGGCGATGTTGTTATGGCTGGCAGCGCTGCGTCATCCGCTGGCGATCATGGGCGTGATCGTGCTGCCGCTGACGGCGCTGGCGCTGCTGGTTGCACTGACCTGCGACGAGGGCCGACGGGTCACGACCACCCCCTATGTCGAGATCCACATCATGCTGGCGGCGCTGGGCTGGGCGTTCCTCGCGCTGGCGACCGTGCAGGCGGCGGTGATGACCGCACAGCACAGGGCCCTGCACGAGCACCATACCAAGGGCATCGTGCGCTACCTGCCGCCGCTGTTCTCGATGGAGATGTGGCTGTTCCGGATGATCTTCGTCGGCTGGGTGTTCCTCACCCTCAGCCTTGCCAGCGGCATGATTTTTCTCGAGGACCTCTTCGCGCAGCACCTGGTACACAAATCGGTGCTTTCGATCCTGGCCTGGGTGATGTTCTCGGTCCTCTTGATCGGGCGTTGGCGTTTTGGCTGGCGCGGCACCCGGGCCCTGGCCTGGACCACAGGCGGGTTCGTGAGCCTGGTGCTGGCCTATTTCGGCTCCAAGCTGGTGCTGGAAGTCATCCTGCAGCGCGTCTGACCCGCCTCCAGCACGGTACCCGCCCTTGCATGACATTCCACTAGCCGCGCTGTTCGGCGCCCTGTTCCTGCTGTTCCTGCTCTCGGCCTTCTTCTCGGGTTCGGAGACCGCCCTGATGGCCCTGAACCGCTACCGCATGCGGCACAAGGCACAGCAGGGCCATCTGGGCGCCCAGTTGGCCGCGCGCCTGCTGGAGCGCCCGGACCGCCTGATCGGACTGATCCTGCTGGGCAACAATTTCGTCAACATCCTGATCACCCAGATCGCCACCTTCATTGGCTGGCGGCTGTTCGGCGACCCCGGCATCGCGATTGCGACGGGCCTGCTGACGCTTGCGCTGCTGATCTTCGCCGAGACCGCGCCGAAAACGGTGGCGGCACTCCACAGCGAGCGCATCGCCTACCCGGCGGCCTGGATCTACACCGGGCTGCTACGGGTTCTCTGGCCGGTGGTCTACGTGATCAACGTACTCGCAAACGGTGTACTGCGCCTGCTTGGCATCCGTATGGATGACCGTCAGCGCGCCGCCCTGACCGCGGATGAGCTGCGCTCCGTGGTGACCGAGGCCGGCGCGCTGATCCCCGCCAAGCACCAGCGCATGCTGATCAACCTGCTCGATCTGGAACGCACGACCGTCGAGGACATCATGATTCCGCGCAACGAGATCGTGGCCCTGGACCTGGAGGAGGACTGGAACGATGTACTGGAGCAGATCCTCAGCGGAACCTTCACCCGCCTGCCCGTGATCGAGGGCGAGCTGGACCGGGTGCTGGGTTTCGTGCACATGCGTGACATCCTGCCACTGGCCTACCGGGAGTCGTTCACGCCGGAAGACCTGCGTCAGGTGATTACCCCCCCGTATTTCATCCCCGAGGGAACGGCACTGAACCGGCAGCTGATCAATTTCCAGAAACAGAAGCAGCGGATCGGGCTGGTCGTGGATGAGTACGGTGACATCGAGGGCCTGGTCACGCTGGAGGATCTGCTGGAAGAGATCGTCGGCGAGTTCACCACGGACTCGCCGACCATGGGTGACGAGGTGCTGCGCCAGCCCGACGGCAGCGTGGTCGTCGATGGCGGCATCCACCTGCGCGAACTGAACCGCGCGCTGGGGCTGAAATTGCCGGTGGACGGGCCGAAGACGCTGAGCGGCCTGATCGTCGAGCACCTCGAGGACATACCGGAGGCGGCGGCCAGTGTACGTATCGACGGGGTGGTGATGGACATCATCCAGATCAAGAACAACACCGTCCGCACCGTCCGCATCCCGCCCCCGTGGTCGCCGGGCCAGGGCGACGACTCCTGATGGCGAGGGCCAAGCTCCAGTACGTCTGCCGCGAGTGCGGCGCGGTGAGTCCGAAGTGGTCCGGGCAGTGCGGCGACTGCGGGGCCTGGAACAGCATGGAGGAACTGCAGCCCAGCGCCGCCGCGCAGGGTCCGCGGTCCGGGGGCTATGCCGGCGAAGCGGCGCGCATCACGCGCCTGGGGGACCTGCCGGCGGCGGATATCCCGCGCATCTCCACCGGTATCTCCGAACTGGACCGCAGCCTGGGTGGAGGGCTGGTCACGGGCTCGGTGGTCCTGATCGGGGGCGACCCCGGCATCGGCAAGTCCACCCTGCTGCTGCAGGTGCTGGCGCTGCTCCCCGCCGAGCAGACCCTCTACGTGACCGGCGAGGAGTCCGCGCAGCAGGTGAGCCTGCGGGGCCACCGGCTGGGTCTCGACGTCTCCGGCCTGCGCCTGCTGACCGAGACCCAGGTCGAGAACATCATCGCCACCGCCGAGCGTGAGCGTCCGCTGGTGATGGTCATCGACTCCATCCAGACCCTCTACTCGGCCGCCCTGCAATCCGCCCCAGGGTCGGTGTCGCAGGTACGCGAGAGCGCCGCCTCACTGGTCCGCCTGGCGAAGCAACGTGGCATCACGGTGATCCTGGTCGGGCACGTGACCAAGGACGGGCAGATCGCCGGGCCCAGGGTGCTGGAACACATGGTGGACACGGTGCTGTATTTCGAGGGCGACCCCGGCGGGCGCTACCGGATGCTGCGCGCAGTGAAGAACCGCTTCGGCGCGGTCAACGAACTGGGTGTCTTTGCGATGCAGGAGGACGGGCTGAAACCGGTGGCCAACCCCTCGGCGATCTTCCTGTCGCGGCACAACCGCCCGGTCTCGGGCAGCGTGGTCATGGTCACCCGCGAAGGCACGCGCCCGCTCCTGGTCGAGGTGCAGGCGCTGGTCGCGGAGAGCCACGCGCCACAGCCGCGCCGGGTCACCCTGGGGTTGGAGCAGAACCGCCTGATCATGCTGCTCGCGGTGCTCAGCCGCCACGGAGCGATCGCGCTGTTCGACCAGGACGTCTTCATCAACGTGGTGGGCGGGGTCAGAGTATCGGAGACCGCCGCCGACCTGCCGATGCTGGTGGCCGCACTGTCCTCGCTGCGCGACCGGCCGCTGGGCCTGGACCTCGTCTGTTTCGGCGAGATCGGCCTGTCTGGGGAGGTGCGCCCGGTACCCAACGGCGAGGAACGCCTGTCCGAGGCGGCCAAGCACGGCCTGACGCGCGCGATCATCCCTGCCGGAAACCGCATCCGCCGACGCATCGAAGGCATGGAGCTCCACCCGGTCGAACACCTGTCGGACGCCTTGGACCTGCTTTGAACCGGGTCAATCGGGCGGGGGAATTCTTGTTTTTACCACGAAGAACACGAAGGACACGAAGAGGGGATTGATTGGATTTAACGAGCGGGGAGTGAAGCTGGCTACCCCAGGAACAGGACCCATTTGATCCTGCCGTTGAATGGTTGACAGCAGCCCAAGATCGGCGTTTCGATGTCATAGGGCGGCTGATCGCGCTCACTATTGATACTCTTCGTGTTCTTCGTGTTCTTCGTGGTGAATTCCTGCACTTCGTGGTGCAAAAAACCGATCAGTTGACGGCGGCCAGGTCGGCCGCGAGGGAATCGCGCATCGCGGGAGGCACCGCAGCGACCCGGTGGTT
>PUOZ01000249.1 GCA_003553165.1 Thioalkalivibrio sp. | reverse complement strand
CGCACCCTCGAGATCCAGCGGCTGGTCGGCAGGGCCCTGCGCGCGGTGGTGGATCTCGAGGCCATGGGCGAGCGGCAGATCATCGTCGACTGCGACGTGCTGCAGGCCGACGGCGGCACCCGCACCGCCGCCATCAGCGGCGGTTATGTCGCACTCTGCGATGCGGTGAATCACTGCCTGAAGAAGGGCCTGCTGAAGAAGAACCCGCTGCACGGACAACTGGCCGCGATCTCCGTGGGAATCTACCAGGGGGTCCCGGTGCTGGATCTCGACTACGACGAGGACTCCCAGGCCGAGACCGACATGAACCTGGTGATGAACGAAGCCGGCGGCGTAATCGAGATCCAGGGCACCGCGGAGGGACACGCCTTCCGCCGCGACGAACTCGATGCGATGCTGGAACTGGGCGAAAAGGGCGTCCGCGAAATCATGGCGCGACAGCGGGAGACCCTGGGCCAATAGCCGCGGCAGCAGGGGAAAAAGGATTCCACCACGAAGACACGCATGACCGATTCAACCGACGCTGCACAGGACCCTGAGAGGACATGAAACGCATCGTGCTGGCATCCGGAAACGCCGGAAAGATCCGCGAACTCACCGAACTGCTCGGACCCATCGGGCTCGAGGTCGTGCCGCAATCGCAGTGGCAGGTCGAGGAATGCGAGGAGACCGGGCTGACCTTCGTCGAGAATGCGATCCTGAAGGCCCGCAACGCCGCCCGCCACACCGGGCTGCCCGCGCTGGCGGACGACTCGGGGATCGAGGTCGACCACCTGCAGGGGCAGCCGGGCATCTACTCCGCGCGTTACTCGGGGCCAGAGGGAGATGACCGCCGGAACAACGAGAAGCTGCTGGCGGCCCTGCAGGGCGTCCCGCCACAAAGGCGCACCGCGCGCTTTCGCTGCGTGATGGCCTTCCTGGCCCATGCCGACGACCCCTCGCCCATCCTGACCGAGGGCACCTGGGAGGGCCGGGTCGCGTCGGAGCCTGCGGGCGGCGGTGGATTCGGTTACGACCCGATCTTCTATCTGCCCGAATTCGGCTGCACCTCCGCCGAACTCCCCGCTGCGGAGAAGAACCGGCTCAGCCACCGCGGCCAGGCCGTGCGCACCATGGCCGAACGCCTGCGGCAGCGGCTTGGCGCCACCTGAAGCCCGGCGCGCACCGCCAGCCCGGCCCGGGACCGCATGAAGACCAGCCTGCCACGAACGCAGGATCGAGGGGCGATGACCAACCTCCGCCTACCACCGCCCCTGAGTCTGTACGTGCACCTGCCTTGGTGTGTGCGCAAGTGCCCCTATTGCGACTTCAACTCGCACGAGCAGCGCGGGGAACTGCCGGAACGGGCCTACGTCGATGCCCTGCTGCTGGACCTGGAGTCCCAACTGCCGCGCGTCTGGGGGCGCCGGCTGGAAAGCATCTTCATCGGCGGCGGCACGCCCAGCCTGTTCTCCCCCGAGGCCATCGACGAACTCCTGTCGGGCCTCCGCGCGCGCCTGCCCTGGCGGCCCGACCTGGAGGTGACGCTGGAAGCCAACCCCGGGACGGCGGAGCGTGGTTTCTTTCGCGGCTACCGTGACGCCGGGGTCAACCGGCTGTCCCTGGGGATACAGAGCTTCGATCCAGCGCTGCTGCGGGAGATCGGGCGGATTCATGACGATGCCGATGCCCATGCCGCGATCGCCCAGGCGCAAGCCGCCGGCTTCGACGAGGTCAACCTGGATCTGATGTTCGGACTCCCCAGCCAGTCGCTGGCCCAGGGGCTGGCCGACCTCGAGACCGCGATCGCCGCCCGGCCCAGCCACATCTCCTGGTACCAGCTGACGCTGGAACCGAACACGCTGTTCGCCGCCCGTCCTCCGGTCCTGCCGGCGGACGAGGTCGTCGACGAACTCTTTGCCCAGGGGCAATGCGTACTCGAACACGCGGGCTATACTCGTTATGAAGTCTCGGCCTACGCGGGGGCGGGAAGCGAATGCCGGCACAACCGGAATTACTGGGAATTCGGCGATTATCTGGGCCTTGGGGCCGGTGCCCACGGCAAGGTCACCGACGTGGCCGCGCAGACCGTGACGCGCCTCCTGAAACCGAGGCATCCCGAGGCCTACCTGCGCGAGCCGCGCACCATCAGCCTGACCCCGATCGAGCCCCGGTCGCTACCCTTCGAGTTCATGCTCAATGCACTTCGCCTGACGGCGGGCGTCCCTGCGGAGCTGTTCCCGGAGCGCACGGGATTGCCATTGGAAGGCATCGGCCCGGTACTCGCCCGGGCGCGGGCGCGCGGCCTGCTGGATGCAGACCCGGCATTCCTGCGCGCTTCGGAACCCGGCCTGCGCTTTCTCAACGACCTGCTCGAGATGTTTTTGGACACCCATGACGCGACCACTTGAGTTCGTGACCTACCCCTGCCCCTGGTGCGGCGAACCCGGGGAGACCAGCGTGGACATGGTCAGCGGCGAGCGCGAGTGGGTCGAGGACTGCGGCGTCTGCTGCTCACCGATCGTCTTCCGGCGCGTCGATTCCGGGGCCGGCGAGGACCCCGAGATCGCGGTCTGGCGGGAGGGGGAATGACACTGGCACCGGCCTACTCACCGATGGATTGCGAGCAGTACTCGCGGCTGGAGCTGGCCATCCTGCATGGGAGAACGCTGCGCCTGCGCTGGGTCGGCAGAGGCATGAGCCACATTGAGTACGTTCACCCCGAGGATCTGCGCACCCGGCGCCATGCCGAATACCTCCTGCTGCGCGACGCCATGACCCGGCGCCGCTTCCTGCGTCTCGACCGGATCGTGCACTTCGTCGAAATTGCCTAGCAAAGCGCAGGGCCGGTTAGCCCAGAGGGCGTAACCCGACGGGTCCCGGACCCACCCATGGCCGCTAAGCAGCGTCGTCCCCGGCACGTCGGGTTACGCTACGCTAACCCGACCTACAGAACTGGGCCGTGACTTTCACGCTGACGTCAGGCGCGGCGCATCATGTCGAAGAAGTCGGCGTTGGTCTTCGAGGACTGCATGCGGCCAAGCAGGAACTCCATGGCCTCGGTGTCGTCCATGCCGTGCAGGAACTTGCGCAGGATCCACAGCTTCTGCAGTTCGTCGGGATCGGTCAGGAGTTCCTCGCGGCGGGTGCCGGAGCGGTTCACGTTGATGGCGGGGTACACCCGCTTCTCCGCGATACGCCGGTCCAGGTGGATCTCCATGTTGCCGGTGCCCTTGAATTCCTCGTAGATCACCTCGTCCATCTTGGACCCGGTGTCCACCAGCGCGGTGGCGAGAATGGTCAGGCTGCCGCCTTCCTCGATATTGCGCGCGGCGCCGAAGAAGCGCTTCGGCCGGTGCAGGGCGTTGGCATCGACACCGCCGGTCAGCACCTTGCCGGAACTGGGAACCACGGTGTTGTAGGCACGCGCCAGGCGGGTGATGGAGTCGAGCAGGATCACGACGTCGCGCTTGTGCTCGACCAGACGCTTGGCCTTCTCGATCACCATCTCGGCGACCTGCACGTGACGTGTCGCAGGCTCGTCGAAGGTGCTGGACACAACCTCGCCGCGCACCATCCGGGTCATCTCCGTGACCTCCTCCGGGCGCTCGTCGATCAGCAGCACGATCAGGTAGCTGTCGGGGTGATTGGTGGCGATGCTCTGGGCGATGTTCTGCAGCATCAGGGTCTTGCCGGCCTTGGGCGGCGACACGATCAGGCCACGCTGACCCTTGCCGATGGGGGCTACCAGGTCGACGACGCGGGCCGACAGATCCTCGGTGGACCCGTTGCCCCGTTCCAGACGCAGGCGCTCCTGCGGGAACAGCGGGGTCAGGTTCTCGAACAGGATCTTGTGCTTCTTGGTATTGGGTTCGCTGAAGTTGATTTCGTCG
>PUOZ01000223.1 GCA_003553165.1 Thioalkalivibrio sp. | reverse complement strand
TCCCAGCTGCGCTCGCGCTCACTGACCCAATCACCGACCTCCTGCCGGTTCAGTGCCGCGGAAAACGGCAGACCGCGTTCCCAGCGATAGAACTCGCGCATCTTCAGCAGGTAGGTGCACAAGGAATAGTTGCCGGCGAACTGGGCGTCGGCAATGTCGCAGTTGCGCTGCACGGCGGCACGGAGGTCACCGAGCAGTCCCCCGGACGAGGGGATTGGAGAGTTGGCGCTTGCTTGATTCACCGGATGGTCTGCCCAGGGTTGCCAGCGTTGGCGTCATTCTGCGGGATAGGGGCCGACGTGGAAACCATTCCATGGCCCCAGTGCGTGTTCCTGACGGGCCAAGGTTGCCCGGGGCTCCCGCGGGTCTGTGCGGGTTTGCGGCGAACACAGCGGGATTCACTACAATGCGACCCATGAGCAAGGCCTCCGCCCAGACCGCCGCATTCACCGCCCAGATCCGCTGCATCACCTTCGATCTCGACGACACCCTGTGGCCCGTGATGCCGGCCATTCACCGTGCCGAGGCGCGCTTCTACGACTGGCTGCGGGTCCACGCACCCAGTGTCTGCGCACGCTATACGCCCGCGGCGCTGGTCGCGGCCCGGAGCGCGTTCATGCGTGCGGCGCCCGCTTCCGAGCGACACGATCTGACCCGCCTGCGCAAGCGCTGGCTGCGCGGGATTGCGCTGGAGGCCGACACCTGCCCGGAGCGCATGGCCTCCGAGGGGTTCGAGGTCTTCTGGCTGGCGCGCAACGAGGTGGAGCCCGACCCGGAGGCGGCCGCGGTTCTCGAGGCGTTGGGCCGGCATTTTCGACTCGGCGCGATCAGCAACGGCAATGCCGACGTCTTCCGGACCCCGTTGGGGAAATTCTTCGACTTCGCGATCCCGGCGGCGGAAGCCGGTGCCGCCAAGCCGGATCCCGCAATCTTTCAGGCGGCGGCGCGGCGCGCCGGGCTCCCTGCCGAGGCCATGCTGCACATCGGCGACGACCCCGTCTGCGACGTGCTGGGCGCCCGCAACGCGGGGATGCATGCCGGTTGGTTCAACCCGGGCACCAGTGCCTGGTCCCACGACGCGCCCCACCCTGCCCTGACCTTTGGCCGCCTGGGCCAGATCCCGATCCGGCTCGGCCTGGTCAGACCAGCCCCGTTGCGGCCATGAGCCGCTCCAGCCGATCGACGTCCTCAGGCGTGTCCACGCCCTGCGGCACCGCCATGTCCACGATTCCGACCTGAATCCAGGCGCCGATGGCCAGGGCGCGCAACTGCTCCAGTTGCTCCATCCGTTCCAGAACCGCCGGCGGCTCGGCAGTGAGACGCCGCAGGAAACCCGCGCGGTAGGCATAAAGACCCAGATGGCGCCGGGCCAGGGTCAGATCGGGCGGTTGCCCTGTACGACGCGCCTCGTGATCCCAGGGAATGGGCGCGCGGGAAAAGTACAAGGCACGGCCACCGGCATCCGTCACCAGCTTGACCTGGTTCGGATCGTTCAGGTCACTCTCGGAACGGACGGGCACGCCCAAGGTCGCCATGTTGGCGCCGGGATAATCCTGCAGAAGGGTCGCGAGATCGCTCAGCAGTGAACCCGGGATCAGCGGCTCATCACCCTGCAGGTTCACCACGCAGGTGTCGTCAGCCCAGCCTTCCTCGCGGGCCACCGCGGCGATTCGATCCGTGCCCGAAGGCAACCCGGCGTCGGTCCAGCGCGCCTCTGCGCCACACTGCAGCGCCACATCCAGGATACGCTGGTCCTCGCTGGCGACAATCACACGCTCTGCCGCGCTCTCCCTGGCCCGCGCGATCACATGCGCGATCAGCGGACGCCCGGCGATCGCGATCAAGGGCTTGCCCGGTAGGCGGCTCGAGCCCATGCGCGCGGGGATCACAACGATGAAGGGTTCATTGCTCATCAGATTCCTCCGCCAACGTCAGCTTACAGAGACTCCCTGCCCACAGGCGTCCGAGGACACCATGGACTGCAGACCATTCCCACCGGCATGAGGTCGCCCCCCGGCCCTCCCCGAGGCTGGCGATCTCCGCTGTCCCAACCAGCACGAACGGTCCTGTTTGTCCCGCCCTATTGGTCCCGCCAGCGCTTTTTTTCCTCCTCCGACAGCACGCGGGCCTCGTCCTCGAGCATCACCGGGATGTCATCCCGGATCGGGTAGGCCAGGCCCGCAGAGACCGAGATCAACTCCTTGGCCTCGCGGTCGTAGTGCAGCCGCCCCTTGGTGACCGGGCAGACGAGAATATCGAGCAGGCGCTTGTCCATCATGTTTTACCCCAGGTATTTGAGCCGAATACAGGTTTCCAGGCGCCGCAAAAGCGCCTGTTCGAAGGCCGACTCCGGCTGAGCCGACACCCGCCAGTACCAATGACGCTCATCGGCAAAGTCCCGGCATTTTACGGCATCTTTCTCCGTCATCAGCACCGGGAATTGATCGTCGAAGAGGATGTCGCGAGCGCGGAAGCGGTGATGATCCGGAAAAGGATGTCGGATCAAGTCCACCCCTGCATCTTCAAGCGCCAGGAAAAACCGTTCCGGATCCGCAATACCGGCGACCGCGTGGGCCGGACGCCCCACGATTTCCCTGAGTGGACGGGTGACGCTCGGCCGGGCCACGCTGTTCAGGCGATCAGCCGCGACCAGGGTCATCGTGTATTCCCCCGGATGCGGCTTGCCGCCCGTGTTCACCACGAAATCCGCGCGGGCGGCCGTCGAACGCGGCTCCCGCAAAGGTCCGGCAGGCAGGCAAAGACCGTTCCCGAAACGTCGCCGGCCATCCAGCATCAGGATACTGATATCCCGCGGCAGCCGGTGATGCTGCAACCCGTCGTCGGAGATCAACACGTCGACTCCCTGTTCCTCCGACAGGGCCTTTGCCGCCCGCACCCGATCCCGGTCCACCCAGACCGGGACCCCGGTGGCACGGGCCAGCATGAGCGGCTCATCCCCCACCACGGCCGGATCCGCACCAGGACGCACCAATAGGCTGGCGTGGGCGTTCCGGCGACCATAGCCGCGGCTGACGATGCCGGGACGGTGACCCGCCTGCAAAAGGCACTGCGCCAGCCAGGCGGTCATCGGGGTCTTGCCACTGCCGCCGACGGTCAGGTTACCGACCACGATCACGGCCTTGAGCGGCAGAAACACCGAGCGCTGGCTGTCCTCCCACCGGTTACGGTTCCATGTCGCCAGCCCGGCATACGCCAGGGAGAGGGGAAACATCGCCGCGGCAAAGGGCCCGCGGCGGCTCCATTGACGCCAGAGCCACTGCTCTACCATGTCCACACCCGGTCCATCAACGCCGTCAGGTTGGCGTCCACCTGCCGCCGTTCCTCCCAGAAACGCCGGCGGGCCGCATCACCCAGACTGCGCCGCTGATGGTCGTCGCCCCGAAGCCCGCGCCAGCGATCGATCACGTCGACAGGTGACGTCAGGACCGGGACCGGCAGGGATTCGGCAGCCGCCTTTGCGCCGAGCGTGACGGCACATCCCGCAGCCAGGGCCTGCCACAGCGCCTCCCGCGTCGGATCCGCAAGATGCACGCCATCGGCGGCGCTGGCGGCGGCCGCGAACCAGCGCCGATCGTCGACGTGCAGCACGCTGCCGCCGGCGAGACTCCTCCGGTCCCAGGCGCTGACGTTCAAGAACGCATCCTCCGGGATCGCGGCATCCGCGAAGCTGACCATCAGGATGTCGTCCGCTGCGGTTGGCATCGCACGCCAGGCGGACAGCCAGTCCGACCACTGCTGCGCGCGACCATGCCACCACCAGAGGCGTCGCTCGCCGCCACCCGCCAGTGTGCGCAGCACAACGTCGGCCTGTGCCTCGGCGAAACGCGCCTGCGGATCGGCCGGTGGCAGCAGGTCG
>PUOZ01000077.1 GCA_003553165.1 Thioalkalivibrio sp. | reverse complement strand
TAGTAGGCATAGTCCGGACGGTAGTCGCGGAAGGCGAAGGCACCTTCGGTCCAGCGGGCCGCGACCGTGTGGCGACGCTCTGCCTCGAACGCCGCGCGGACCGAGGCGCGAAAATCGAGCAGGTCCTGGGGCATCAGGCGCTGGATCGCGTCTGCGTCGGCATCGAAATCCTGGCGCATGCCCTCGATCAGCGCGCGTGCCACGGGGGTCGGGACCGCGGTGATCAATCGCAGCCAGTAGGAAGACAGCCGCGGCGTCAGCAGGGGGACCGGTATGATCCTGGGCGGGCGCCGCCCAGCCTCCTCGGCCAGGATCCGCATCATGTCGGCGTAGGTCAACGATTCGGGTCCGGCCGCGTCCAGGATTCTGCCGGCCGCGTCGGGAATCGCCGGGGCGCGCAGGAGGTAATCGAGCAGGTTGTCCAGCGCGATCGGTGGCGATTTCGCGAGTACCCAGCGCGGCGTGATCATCGCAGGTAGATGGAAGACCAGGTCGCGCATCACCTCGAAGGCCGCGGAGCCCGGGCCGACGATGATGCCGGCTCGTATTTCCGTGACCGGCACCGGCCCGCTGCGCAGCATGTCGCCGGTGCGCTGGCGCGAAACGATGTGTTCGGTGTCGGCCCCGGCCGGAACGAGCCCGCCGAGATACACGATCCGCCGGACACCGGTCGCTGCGGCGGCGGCGGCGAAGTTCCTGGCAGCCTCCAGATCAATCTGTCCGAAGTCGCGCCCGGCAGCCATCGAGTGCACCAGGTAATACGCCGTGTCCACGTCCTGCAACGCGGCCTCGATCGTCTCCGGTTTCAGCGCGTCGGCCGCAACCACCTCTACGCCCTCCCAACCCCGGGCCTCGAGGACCGCCGGCGACCGGGCAGCGGCACGCACGGGTATGCCGGCGGCGAGAAGGTGCGGTACCAGGTTGGTGCCGATGTATCCGCTTGCGCCGAAGACCAGTCGCAGACTGGCCGGTGCCGGCCGGACGACTGCTGGGTCCCGCGGGTTGCCTTCGTTTTTTTCGCTCATCTGGAAAGGTCGCTCCGGCTTTCAAGGGGTATGGTCGACCAGGGAATCCTGCCAGTCCAGTGCCCGCCGTCGCGGGGGGAAAGGACGCGACGGCCACCGGGGGGGTCAGACGGGGGCGATCAGGAAGCGCAGCGCCAGCCAGAGCGCGAACAGCAGCGAGAATAGGGCGGTAACGCCGAGCAGGGGATTCAGCGCCGCACCGTCCCTTTGCCGCAGTTGCAGCGTGAGAAACAGCCCGGCAGTCGCGATGATCAGCCAGGTGATCCAGGCCCACGTCGGCAGCCCCAGCGGCAACGACAGCAGCAGGGGGGCCAGGATAAGGCCGTCGAAGAGAATGCGGGTTCGCCGATCGCCCAGGCGGACTGCGAGAGTGAGTTTTCCCGCGCGCCTGTCGGTGTGGCGGTCGCGCAGGTTGTTGACCACCAGGATCGCGGCCACGGGCAGACCCACCAGCAGGGAGGCCAGAACCGCTTCGTACCCGATCGGGCTGCGGTGGGCCAACAGGCTGCCAAGGACGGCTACCGGGCCGAAGAAGAACCAGACCGCCAGTTCTCCGAGCGCGCGGTTGGCATAGGGGCGGTGGCCGCCGCTGTAGCCCAGAACCGCAAGCACGGACAGTGCGCCGAGGACCCAGAGCAGCCAGTGTCCGAAGGCGATCAGCCAGAGCCCCGACGCGATCGCGATGCCGAGTGTGAGCACCAGACCGACGCGGAGGTCGCGGGCGCTTAGAAGTCCGGCCTGCAGGGCGCGGGTCGGCCCCAGTCGATCGGCCTGATCGACGCCGGAAAGGCCGTCGAAGAGGTCGTTGGCCAGGTTCACGGCCAACTGCAGCGCCAGCGCGCAGACGACGCAGAGCGTTGCCGTGAGCCAGGAGAAATACCCTGGTACGACCATGACCTGCCCGAGAAGAACGGGCCCCATCGCCGCCGGCAATGTGCGCGGACGAAGGGTCTGCCACCAGACCTGGACGCGGCTCACGGCACTTCCTTTCTGAGTCTCATGGTTCTGGACGGTTGTTCAGGAATCGGTCAGTTTATTGGCGCCTGAAAGGAAGGTGGCGGTTGCGGTCGTGTCCCGAGCAGGATACGGGCGGGCGCAGTCTACATCAGTCCGGGGTCCGGCAGGCTTTCGGGATCGCGGTCCGAATTTTGGGCGATGGTTGCAGGGAGCTCTGTAGGTCGGGTTAGCGCAGCGTAACCCGACGTGCCGGGGTATCTCGGGGTCGACGCTGCTTTGTGCCCAGGGGTGGGTGCGAGACCCGTCGGGTTACGCCCTTTGGGCTAACCCGACCTACAGTTCGCGGTTCTTGGTCGTCACGGGTGGCGCAGGACCATGAAACTTAGCGATGTTTGCAGGGAGTGAGATGGCGGCTGAGTGGTTGGCGCAGGTGATCCTGCCCTGGGTTCTGGCCAGCGTGATGCTGGCGATGGGGATGAGCCTCACCGGGGCGGATTTCCAGCGCATCTGGAGACATCCGCGCCGGGTTCTGCTGGGCCTGGGGCTGCAGATCCTGGCGTTGCCGCTGCTGGCCTGGGCGCTGGTGCTGCTGTTGCCCCTGCCGCCGATGGCGGCCGCCGGGCTGCTTTTGGTGTCGCTGGTGCCGGGTGGCGCGACATCGAACATGTTCAGCTACCTGGTCCAGGGCGATCTGGCGCTGTCGGTCAGCCTGACGGCGATCGCCGCGATGGTCGCACCGTTCACTCTGCCACTGATCATGGGCTGGAACTTCGAGCTGCTTGGGCTTGCCGCGCAGGGCTTTGCGCTTCCCTACTGGCACACCGTCGGTCAACTGCTTCTGGTGACGCTGGTTCCTGCGCTGGGCGGCATGCTGCTGCGTCGGACGATGGCGGAGGCGACGGTGCTCGGTTGGCTGCCGCGTGTGAAGGTCGTGACCGGCGTGGCGATGGTCGGTATCGTCGTGGCGTTGTTCCTGGCCTACCAGCACCGGCTCCCGGCGCTGCTCAGCATCGAGACGCTGGCGGTGTTGCTGCTCTGCATGCTGGCAATGAGCCTGGGCTATCGGGTTTCACGCAGATTGCGCCTGCCGCGCGACAGCGTGCGGGCGATCACCGTGGAGGTGGGGGTCCAGAACGCCGGGATTGCGATGATGGTCGCGTTCGCCATCCTGCAGCTGCCCGCGCTGGGGCTGGTGCCGCTTCTCTACGGCCTGTTGATGAATGTTCCGGTGTTCCTGTGGGTGTTCTACTGCCTATGGCGGGATCGCCAGCTGGTGGCCGTCACCGAGCGCTCGTGAGTCACAGGCTCCGGTAGCGGATCTCGGTATTGCGGATCTCGCCGGTGGTATCCAGCAGCAAGGTGTCGACGGCCGGGGCGCGGTTCAGAATGTAGGCCGCCATCATGCGACCGACGTTATGGTTCTCCCGCTCCAGTGCGCTGAGCAGCTTGTCGCCGACGATCCGGATCCGGTCCTCGACGTCGAGCTGCGCGACCCATTCGCGGCCCATCTGACGACCCGCGTCCATGTCCCGATCCATCTGATCGAAGAAGTCGCCGGATTCGCGGACGATCTCGTCGGGAACGTTCAGCGTGTAGATTTCGTCGTCGATGCCGACTTTAAGATTCATGTCCCGGTAGCCCCGGCCGTGGGTGAAGCCCACTAGGGTGCGCACCACGGACGTCTGGGTCAAGCCAGGCGACGGGGGCGGGTCCGGGAGGACCGGCGCTGCGCATGCGGCAGGCAAAGAAAAGGCCGGAGGAAAAATCCTCCGGCCCCAGGCTGGCCGTGAAGGCCAGAAAGCCGGAGGCACGCCAGGGTGCCTCCGGGAAGGCGGTCAGGTGATCTTGACGGTGACACCCTTTTCGCCATCCGGCCCGACCATGTGCACCGCACACGCGAGGCAGGGGTCGAAGCTGTGGATGGTGCGCAGGATCTCCAGCGGCTGATTG
>PUOZ01000060.1 GCA_003553165.1 Thioalkalivibrio sp. | reverse complement strand
GTTCTGGTAGGAGCGGCCTCCGGCCGCGATCAAGCGCGGCAATCGCGCCCAGAGCTCGCTCCTGCGCCGTGGTGGAAATTTTTTTGCTGTGATGCCGGGTCGTGGAACTTATCGATGGTGTGGCCGTCTCAGTTACAAGCGCTTACCCCAGCGCTTCCCGCTTCCCTCCCTGAGCGGGACGGTTTCGGCCCCCCCTGCCGAAACCTCTCTTGCCCCGGTCATCCCCCTGTGACCGGGGCATCTTTTTGTGGGGTCCCGTCCGGTTGCTGGTCGGCGGCCTCAAGCCATTCGAGAAGCAGCCCCTGCAGGTCCTCGACGCCCTCCCGCTTCAGCGCGGAAAACGTCTGCAGGGTCGCCTCCAGGCCCAGCTCCTCCAGCTGCCGGCGGGTCGCAAGCAGTTGCTTGCCGGCCTCGTTCCGGGACACCTTGTCGGCCTTGGTCAGCACCACGTGCAACGGACGCGGGTGCGGTTCCAGCCACTGCAGCAGCTTGTGGTCCAGTGGCGTCATCGGCCGGCGGATGTCCATGATCAGCACCAGGCCGGCCAGGCTCTCGCGCTCGCGGAGGTACTGGCCGATCAGCCGGTCCCAGTGCGCGCGCTGCGCCGGCGGCACCTTGGCGTAGCCGTAACCGGGCAGGTCGATCAGGCGCCGTCGACCCTCCGGGGGCAGGCGGAAGACGTTGATCTCCTGGGTTCGGCCCGGCGTGCGGCTGACACGGGCCAGCGCGCGCCGGCCACACAGCGCGTTCAGCGCGCTCGATTTGCCGGCATTGGAGCGCCCGGCGAACGCGATCTCGGGTCCGGGTTCGTTGGGCAGCTGGGCGATGCGGGTGGCGCCAAGGACGAACTCGGCCTCGCGAAACGGGTTTTGCATGTTGTTCCTGAACCGGAGCGTGCCGGTATGGATTCTTTGCCGGGTAACGGGCCATATGCTATATAGTGCGGCCCTTATTTTGATTCCCCTGCGCCAGGGGGCACAAGGACCGGCGTTGCCGGCTCGTGGATTCCAAGTTGGAGTATCGCTCATTATGAACTACATGCGTTCAAGCCTCTTCGCGATCCTGTCTGTCGCGCTGGCACTGCCCATGGGGTTGCAGGCAGGGGACCCGGCCCGCGGTCAGCAGCTGTCCCAGGCCTGTGCGGCCTGTCACGGCAGCGATGGCAACAGCGTGAACCCGGAATGGCCCAAAATCGCCGGTCAGCATGCCGAGTACACCTACAAGCAGCTGATGGACTACAAGTCCGGCCGCCGCGAGAACGCGCTCATGGTGGGGCAGGTCGCGAACCTGGACGAGCAGGACATGCGCGACCTGGCCGCGTTCTATGAACGCCAGCAGATCTCCCCGGGCACCGCGGACGAGGACGTCGCCGAGCGCGGCGAGCGCATCTACCGTGGCGGCATCCCCGCCTCCGGCGTCGCCGCCTGCACCGCCTGCCACGGCCCCACCGGCCAGGGCAACCCGGCTGCAATTTTCCCGGTGGTGGCAGGCCAGCATGCCCAGTACAGCTCCGATCAGCTGCGTTACTTCCGCAGCGAGCAACGCGCCAATGACAACGGACGGATGATGCGCAATCTGGCCGCGCGCATGTCCGACGCCGACATCCGGGCGGTCTCCGAGTACATGGCCGGGCTGCGCGCCGAGTAGCTCCAGCCGTACGTGCTTTCCCAGAGGGTGGCTCCGGTCACCCTTTATTTTGGCGTGAAAGTCACGGCCACGCCCGCCCCTTCGCCCCCCGCTTATGGAGTGCGGGAGCGCGCTACCGATATACGGTGCCGGGGATGACCGATCTCCCCAAGGCGGCGGCAAGCCGCAGCATTCCATAGGCGCTCGGCTTGCATCGTTCGGGGTGGCGCGCTACGAGGCCCTGGGAGTTCGCCCGGATCGACGCAGCGGCATCCATTGACTCCAGACGCAGGGCGAACGAAAGTGGTGCAATTGCGTCCAAAGGGCGTTCGCAGAACCCCCGCATTGCGGATCCCCGGCCGCGACTCCATGTCGCGGCAGCACTGAATGGAGAGATGGATACATGAATCGACGCCGTTTTATTGGGTCCCTGGTTGGCGGCAGCGCCCTTCTCGCGTCGGGCACTGCGCTGGCCCGTTCGTTCACCGCGGGCATCGACTACCGGCGGCTGGTCCCGCGGGTCGATACCGGTCTGCCCGAGGGCCGCATCCAGGTGGTGGAGGTCTTCTGGTACGGGTGCCCGCATTGCTACACCTTCGAGCCGCTGGTGGACGCGTGGAGCAGGGACCTGCCCGATCACGTCGAATTCACCCACATGCCGGCCGCGTTCAATGACCTCTGGGCCCTGCACGCACGCGTCTATTACGCTGCCGTCCAGATGGGCGTTCTCGACCAGGTTCACCAGCCCTTCTTCGACGCCATCCATGCCCAGGGCCGCAACATGCGTTCCGAGAGCGCGGTCCTGCGCTTCATCGACCAGCGCGGGCTGGATGCGGATGCTTTCCGCGAAACCATGCGTTCGCCCGAGGTCACGGAGGCGGTAAGCGAGGCGGGGCTGCTGATTCAGGCCTTCCAGATCGAGGGCGTACCGTCGATGGTGGTCGATGGCCGGGCCATGGTCTCCGCCGGCATGACCGGCAGCCACGAGGGCATGCTGCGCGTGGTGGATCATCTGATCGACGAGTATTCCTGACGGATGCCTGGCAGCGCTTGCCGGTCGATGCCAGGAACGATCGGCGGCGCTTCTCTGTCTTACCCTTAGGTTCGCGAGGGCACCCGGCCCGAGATCGGGTCGATGACCCTGGCGCCGATGTTTCGCCCTTGTCTTGCGGGCGTTTCGGCACGACACTTTCCTCATTCACATACGGAGACGCCGGTTGTCCCTAGTTAGCCTGGACGAAGCGAAGGGTGGGCTGCTGCTTGAGCCGACCGCCACCGAGGTCCCCGACCGCAGGCGCCTGCGCCTGTTGAGCTTCAATGCGCAGGTTGGCATCCCCGCTTCGGGCGTCCACCACTACCTTACGAACAGCTGGAAGCATTTCCTGCCCTTCGACGGCCGCATGGCCAACCTGGATCGCGTGGCGCGGTTCATCTCGGGCTTCGACCTGGTCGGGCTGCAGGAGATGGATGCCGGGAGCATGCGCAGCAATTACGTGGACCTGACCGCCTACCTGTCCGAAAGGGCCGGTTTTCCGCACGCCTATACCCGCGTCAACCGCGATCTCGGTGCGTTCGCCAAGCATTCCCTCGGGCTGCTGACCCGGCTGGAGCCGGAACGCGTGGTGATGCACCGCTTGCCGGGGCGCATTCCCGGACGTGGCGCCATCGAGGCGCGCTTCGATCTCGCCAATGGCGAAGCCCTGGTCGTCTTCCTCGTGCACCTGGCCCTCGGGCGGCGCGCGCGCCGCGCTCAGCTCGACTACGTCGCCGAACGCCTGGCGCGGGAACCACACGCCGTGGTGATGGGGGACTTCAACTGCCACCCGCAGAGCCGTGAGCTGAAGCAACTGGTCTCGCGCACGGGTCTGCTCGACCCGATGCCCAGCGCGGCCACCTATCCCTCGTGGGATCCCCGGCGGGTCTTCGACCACATCCTGCTGACCCCGGATCTCAGCGTCAGCGACATGCGCGTCTACAACATGAATCTCTCCGACCACCTCCCGGTCGGTATCGAGATCGAACTGCCGGGCGAGGGCCGCGTCATCGAGGCCTCGCACTGATCGCACTGCGCCCGTTCCCGCAGCCTACCCCCGGTTTCCCAAGTATCACGAAGGCCCCACAGAAAAAGACCATCCCCTCTGAGAGGCAAGCCCTTCGGCCACCCTCGACACCGCCCGTGTAGGCCCTTGTGGGAGGCGAGCCCTCTCGGCGATCTTCGACCCTCCTGTGTGGACCCCTGTGGGAGGCGAGCCCTCTCGACGATCTTCGACCCCCCTGTGCGGGCCCCTGTGGGAGGCGAGCCCTCTCGGCGATCTTCGACCCC
>PUOZ01000350.1 GCA_003553165.1 Thioalkalivibrio sp. | reverse complement strand
GGAGACATCCTTCAATAACGGGCTGGTCTGTTCCGGATAAGCGAAGGAAACGCCGCGAAACTCGATGTCACCCTGCAAGCGCGGTCGACTCAGGAAGGCGGAGCCCACGGGCCGCTCGACTTCCTTCGCCATCATTTGATTCAGGGACTCCAGAGCGGTGGCAGCCTGATGGTAATGAACCAACAGGCCCGCCGTCTGCCCGATGGGGGCCATCGCACGCGCCGAGATCAGGTACACCATGATCAGACCACCTGTGCTCAACGAGCCATCGATGATCAGGTACACGCCCATGACGACAATCGCGACTGCAACCATGCGCTGAACCCAGCTGGCACCGTTGGATACGCTTGCGGAGAGCATTCGATTGCGCGTGTTCTCCCTCGCGATATGGGCGGTCATCTTTTCCCACAACGCCTGTATCCGCCCTTCGGCACCCAGCGTCTTGATGGTTTCAGCGCCGGTGAGGCTCTCCACGAGGGTCGAGTTGCGCTGGGCCTTGGCCCGGTAGATCGTCTCCACCAATCCCCGCAGCCTTCGATGCACCAGAAGCACCCAGAACAACAGGACCACGGCGCCAACGACCACCGGCACAGCCAGCGGCCAGGCAATCAAGGCGATGATCGCAATGAAAAACAGTGCAAAAGGCAAGTCCACGAAGGCCAGCACGGTTGCCGAGGAAATGAAGCTGCGCACCGACTCGAAGCTGCTCAGGCGTGCGGCGAACCCGCCCACCGAGGGCGGATGATCCTCCATGCGCATGCCGAGCACCCGCTCCATGATTACCGACGACAGCTTGACGTCGGCGCGAGCCGCGGCCTTGTCCACGAAATAGGCCCGCATGGTGCGCAGCACGAGATCAGCAATCAGGACGATCACCACGCCCGCAGCGAACATGTACAGGGTCTCAACCGCATGATTTGGAACCACGCGATCGAAGACATTTCGCACGAACAGCGGCATCGCCAGGGCAAAGACATTCACCATCGCGGCCGCAACCAGGACATCCCGGTAAAGCCCGCGGTTTTCGCCTATGACACTCCAGAACCAGTGCCCCCGCGACTCCTTGGAGACTTCGGGACTGCGGGCATCCATCCGGAATGAGGGCCGCGCGTATATCGCCCACCCCGAGTACATCGTCTGCAGCCGCGACCAGGGCACCTCGGCCCGGGACTCACTCAGATCGGGGTAGACGATCGACGCGACGGACTGGTCCTCGTTCCAACCGACGAGCACACAGGCCTCCTCGCCCTTGAGCAGGAGGACCGCCGGCAGCAGGTCATTCCGCAATTGCCGCGGATCACGCTTGACGATGCGGCTGCTCAGACCGGCCCTGCGGGCCGCGCGGTCGAATAAGGAGGGGGTCAGCCGCCCGTCTGGTGAGGGAAGCCCCGCCATCGCCGCATCACGCGTGAGTTGCGCGCCGTGGGAACGCGCAATGAGCAGAAGGCTCTCGAGAAGAGAATCCGGCCGTGGCTGCGGATCCGCCGGCCCCTCGGTCCAGGACCTCTCCGTCACATCGCTGACTTGCCGGGATGGGTCCGCAGGCGCGCCTTCTTGCCCGCCCGTGGAGACAACCGCCCCCGCAACCGTTTCCGGTTCACCTCCACGCTGAACATTGGCCACGCGACTGTCCACCCTTACCCCAGGTCGTATGCTTCCGCATCATAGGATATCGGCCGAAGCGGAGGGTACTTTAATACTTGCTTGCGCGAGAAGTACACCGATGCCGTAGGGTGCGCACCAACGGAGAATTTGCTAGAGGGGCGTCCCTTGAAACATCCGCTCGTGCGCAACGCCCCGCCCCCGCATAGCCCTCCCTTGTGGGAGGCAACCCCTCTCGGCGACCTAACGGCGCCCCCTTGCAAGGCCGTCCCTTGTGGGAGGCGAGCCCTCTCGGCGACCTAACGGAGGAAAACCTTCGCCCAAAGACTTGCCCCCCCCACAGTGGCGTCCCTTGAAACAACGTCAATCTGGCCACCGGAATCTGGCCACCGACGGAACGTTGGTGCTAACCACGCAAACCGATCCATTATTGCCGGTCACAGGAAAAGATCGTGAACAGGCTGGCGACCATCAACGGAACGGCGACATCGGCATCAGGCTCTCGGGCCGCGTGAAGCGGTTGATGTCCACCGACATCCGTCCCATCGTGCCCGTCATCTCGGCCATGGAACGGTTCATATGCGACATCGAGCTGTTCATCGTTCCGATGTTGCCCGCCATACCGCGAATGTTCACCGCCAGGTCGTTCATGTTCTCGCTCATGCTGCGCACGTCGGTCGCCATCAGCTCCATGCCCACGCGCACCCGGTTGAAGTCCGCCGACATCCCCGCCTGACCCTCCACCATGCTGTCCGCCATCACCTCCATGCGTCCGGCCATGAAGGTCATGTCCGCCGCCATCGTCGACACGTCCAGACCCATCTGCGTCACCGCCTTGGTCATCGTGCTCATGTCGCGACCCATGTTGAACATGAACAGCCCCATGCCCAGGAAGGCCAACGCCACCCCCACCAACAACACCCCCACCCCGGTCACCCGGGCCGCCGCGATCATCTTCGGGCTGGGCGGTTGCCCAGTCTTCTGGTCGGACATCGTGCTCCTCCTTCGGGGCCTCGTTCTCGTGATTGATCCTGCCGCACCCGGGACCCGCATGGCAGGGGTCCGCGGCAATCCTGCCGACGTGATCGCGCGTCCGGGCGCACCCGGACCGCAGGCCGGCCAGACCGCTGAAGCCCGTCGGCCGGGATCCGCGGCCAACGGCACGCAGGAAACCCCCAAAGTGTAGTGGAGTTTGCCCCCGGCCGAGAGGATTTCGGGCAGCAGCAAAGGGGGCTTTGGAGTGCGCGCATTTGCCCGACCGCCGCCTGATCCCGAAAGGGGAGCAAGCTCCCGCACTCCACATGCGCCACGCGCCCCAAAGGCGCTTTGGACTGCGGCGACTTGCCCCCGCTTCCGCTCCAACCGACGGCAGATCCCGAAAGCGGGAGCCAGCTCCCGCACTCCAGAGGCGCTGCATGCATCAAAGGGGCTCTGGCCATACTCGCAACGCGGTCGGGGATCCGACACACTTGCGCGGGCTTCCGACACGGATCGCCGACTGAACCCCGAGGCGCATGATCTTGGACCTGTTGTGGCAATACACGCTGGTTTTTCTGGCCGCGGCGACCCCTTGGCTGGAAATCGTACTCGTGATCCCGGTCGCCATCGGCCTGGGACTGTCCCCGATCCCGGTGACCGTGATCAGCTTCGTCGGCAACGCGCTGCCCGTGTTCGGCATCGTCGCGCTGTTCCGCGAGTGGGAACGGCGGCGGGGTCCGGTGCGCAGGCGCTGGAGTCCGCGCGCGCGACGGGTCTGGGACCGCTACGGGCTGCCGGGTATCGCGCTCGCCGGCCCGGCCGTCACCGGCATCCACCTGGCCGCCGTGATGGCCCTCGCGCTGCAGGCCGACCGCCGGCGCACGGCCCTGTGGATGACCCTGAGCCTCGCCATCTGGTCGGTGCTCACCCTGCTGGTCACCCTTGCCGGCTTCGAGGGGTTCCGTTGGCTCTTCGGGGGGCACTGAGCTACCCTGCCGATGTTCAATTGAAAACCTTGGTGCGCGGGTTGCGCTGGGGATCGCGGCCGGAGGCCGCTCCTACGATGAATCGCGGGAGACCCGTTGGAGCGACCTCCGGTCGCGATGGGTTGCTCGAGCGGGTCCGGGGCGTGGGGCGATGGATATTGCCAAGCGTTGGGATCGCGGCCGGAGGCCGCTCCTACGAAGGCGGGGTCCGGGCGCGGAATGTGCATGTCATGGTGGCATCCATGGGGCGAATGGCGCTGAGGCCTGAAACATCGCCGCAGGCTGGTGCAGCGACCGCTCTGCGCCGGTGCGGCCTGCACCAGAACGGTTCGCCGCGCAGTGGCGGCACCCCCTTGCCGGGGACGCCTGCGTGCGTTGGGCTTT
>PUOZ01000057.1 GCA_003553165.1 Thioalkalivibrio sp. | reverse complement strand
CTGCTGGTCGAGATGGACGGTTTCGAGGGCAACGAGGGCGTGATCGTCATCGCGGCCACCAACCGGCCCGACGTGCTCGACCCTGCGCTGCTGCGTCCTGGCCGCTTCGACCGCCAGGTGGTGGTGCCGGCGCCGGACGTGCGTGGACGCGAGCAGATCCTCAAGGTGCACATGCGCAAGGTCCCGCTGTCCGACGACGTGCGGCCGAGCCTGATCGCGCGCGGCACGCCGGGCTTCTCCGGCGCGGACCTCGCCAACCTGGTCAACGAGGCCGCGCTGTTCGCGGCCCGTGCCGGCAAGCGCACCGTGGACATGTCCGATTTCGAACGCGCCAAAGACAAGATCATGATGGGCGCGGAACGCAAGTCCATGGTGATGAGCGAGGACGAGAAGAAGCTGACCGCCTACCACGAGGCCGGGCACGCGATCGTCGGCCGCACCGTGCCGGAACATGACCCGGTCTACAAGGTCAGCATCATCCCGCGTGGGCGCGCCCTTGGCGTGACCATGTTCCTGCCCGAGGAGGACCGCTACAGCCACTCCAAGACGCGCCTGGAGAGCCAGATCGCCAGCCTGTTCGGCGGTCGCATCGCGGAGGAGCTGATCTTCGGGGCCGACCGGGTCACCACCGGCGCCTCGAACGACATCGAGCGTGCCACGATGATCGCCCGCAACATGGTCACCAAGTGGGGTCTGTCCGACCGACTGGGCCCGCTGGCCTACGGCGAGGACGAGGGCGAGGTCTTCCTGGGGCGCCAGGTCACCCAGACCAAGCACATGTCCGACGAGACCGCGCATGCGATCGACGAGGAGGTGCGCCGGGTGATCGACACGTCCTACGAGCGGGCGAAGACGATCCTGACCGACAACCTGGATAAACTGCATGCGATGGCGGCCGCGCTGGTGAAGTACGAGACCATCGACGAACCACAGATCACGGACGTCATGGAAGGCCGTGAGCCGAGACCGCCAGTGGACTGGAAGGACGAGGATACTCCGGGCAAGCCCGACGTGGGCGGTCCGAGTCCGGATCCCGCAGCGGATGCCGGCGACCGTCCCGGTCCCGGGGTCGTCGGGGGTCCCGCGCCGCAGCCCTGATCCCGGCGGCGCGCCGCACCGGGGTACCCGGATCCTCTCCGGGTGCCCCTTTTTCATGGTAATTCCATTACCATCCCGGCATGCACGAACCCCTGACCCTGGACTGTGCCGGACACCGGTTACGGCTCGACCGACCCCTGATCATGGGGGTCCTCAACGTCACGCCGGACTCCTTTTCCGATGCCGGCCGCTTTGCCGGACGGGAGAGCGCCATCGAGCACGCGCGCAGGCTGGTCGCCGACGGCGCCGACATCATCGATGTCGGCGGCGAATCCACCCGTCCGGGCGCGGAATCCGTACCCCTGGCGACGGAGCTCGACCGGGTGATCCCGGTGATTGCCGCGTTGCGCACGGAACTGGACGTGCCGGTGTCCATCGACACCAGCAAGCCCGAGGTGATGCGCGCGGCGGTGGCGGCCGGGGCAGGCATGATCAACGACGTCAACGGCCTTCGGGCCCCAGGCGCGATGGATGTGGCCGCCGCGAGCGGTGCCGCCGTGTGCGTGATGCACATGCAGGGCACGCCGCGGTCGATGCAGGAACGACCGCGGTACCGCGATGTCCTCGCCGAAGTCGTTGCGTTTCTGTCCGGACAGGCCGAAGCCCTGCTGGCACGCGGGGTGGCGTGGGAGCGCATCGTGCTCGACCCGGGCTTCGGATTCGGCAAGACGCTGGAGCACAACGTTGCGTTGTTTCGTGGGCTGCACGCGCTGGTGGCCCTTGGCCATCCCGTGCTGGTCGGCGTGTCCCGCAAGTCCCTGATCGGGTCCCTGCTGGGCGGCAGGCCGGTAACGGACCGATTGATGGGCAGCGTCACGGCAGCGACGCTGGCGGCGCGCGCGGGTGCTCGTATCCTGCGCGTGCACGACGTGCGGGAGACCGCCGATGCGCTGGCGATTCTGGCGGCACTGGGTGAACAGGAAACAGGGGAGACCTGACCGATGGGCAAGTATTTCGGGACCGACGGTATTCGGGGGCGCACCGGCGAATGGCCGATGACGCCGGAGTTTGCGTTGCGGCTCGGCTACGCTGTGGGCACGGTTCTGGGTCAGGAACGCCCGGGCCCCGTGCTGGTGGGCAAGGACACGCGGGTTTCCGGCTACATGTTCGAATCCGCCCTCGAGGCCGGCCTTTCGGCGGCGGGCGCCGACATCGCGCTGCTGGGACCGATGCCGACCCCGGCCATCGCCTACCTGACCCGGACCTTCCGGGCTGCGGCGGGCGTGGTGATCAGCGCGTCGCACAATCCCTACCACGACAATGGGTTCAAGTTCTTCACGCCCGAGGGCGACAAGCTGCCGGATGCCATGGAGGAGGCGATCGAGGCCCACCTGGAGCAACCCATGGGGGCGCTGGATTCGCACCGGCTCGGCAAGGCGGAGCGGATCCACGATGCTGCCGGGCGCTATATCGAGTTCTGCAAGAGTGCGATTCCCGCGCGCTCCGAGCTCCGCGGCCTGCGGCTGGTGATCGACTGTGCGCACGGAGCCACCTACAACGTCACGCCGCAGGTGTTCGACGAGCTTGGTGCGGACGTCGAGACCATCGGTGCCAGTCCCGACGGCTACAACATCAATGCCGAGTGCGGGGCGCTGTATCCCGAGCAAGTGCGCCTGCGGGTGCTCGCCGTGGGCGCGCATCTCGGTATTGCGCTCGACGGCGACGGGGACCGCGTGATTCTGGTCGATGAGCAGGGCGAGGTCTTCGATGGCGACGAGATCCTTGGGATTCTGGCCCTGTTCGAACACACCGACGGCGGTTTCTCCGGGGGTGTGGTCGGGACGCAGATGAGCAACCTGGGTCTCGAGATGGCCCTGGGCGCGGCTGGCATTCCCTTCGTGCGTGCGCGGGTGGGCGACCGTTACGTGCTCGAGGAACTGCGCCGCAACGGTTGGCACCTGGGCGGGGAGGGCTCCGGTCACATCGTCTGCCTGAGCCATACGACCACCGGCGACGGTACGGTCGCGGCGCTGCGCGTGGCGCACCTGATGCACCGTACCGGCAAGCCGCTGTCGGTTCTGCGCCAGGCGGTCAGGAAATATCCACAGATCCTGATCAACGTGCCCGTCGAGGGCTCTGCCGCCCGGGTGCTGGAGCAACCGTCGATCAAGGCCATGGTGGCACAGGTCTCCGCGGAACTTGCCCGCAGCGGGCGGGTGCTGCTGCGGCCCTCGGGCACCGAGCCGCTGGTCCGGGTGATGGTGGAGGGTGACGATGCGGTACGTATCGAGGCGGCCGCCCAGCGCATCGCCGAAGCGATCCGCGAGGCTCTCGCGGTCGCTCAGGTTGATTTGCAGGCACCGCGCCGGTAACATCGCGCGCCTCATTGAATACTTCAGCAAGGTTGATTGCATGCGCAAGGCACTGGTCGCAGGTAACTGGAAGATGAACGGCTCGCTGGCAGCGAACCGAGAACTCCTGTCCGCGCTCAGCGGCGCCATTCACGGCAGCGACGCCGTGGCGGTGGCCGTGTGCCCGCCCGCGGTCTACCTGCCGGATGTCGTGTCTCAGCTGCAGGGCAAGCCGATCGCCGTCGGGGGGCAGGACTGCTCCGACGAGAGTGCGGGGGCCTTCACTGGCGAGGTCGCGGCGGACATGCTGAAAGAGGTGGGCTGCGAGTACGTGATCGTCGGTCACTCGGAGCGCCGCGCCCGGCAGCGGGAAGACAGCGCCTGGGTCGCACGCAAGTTCATCGCGGCCCAGTCGGCCGGTCTCGTCCCGATCCTTTGCGTCGGCGAGCAGCTGGACGATCGCGAGGCGGGGCGGACCGAGGCGGTGGTGGCGGAACAGATCGACGCGGTGCTGGACGCGGCAGGTGTGGCGGCCTTCGACCGTGCGGTCGTCGCCTACGAG
>PUOZ01000085.1 GCA_003553165.1 Thioalkalivibrio sp. | reverse complement strand
GATGGCTCTTTTCGTTGCGGATGTGGCAGACGAACCCGACGCCGCAGGAATCTCGCTCGAGGGCAGGGTCGTACAGCCCCTGCGCGGGGGGTAAGGCGCGAATGCTCATCAGTTGGACCTCGTTTGGTACCTGGTTGATACGGGACGCCTGCGGATTCGCGGGCTGATCTTGCCTCGTTCGGCACGGACGCCGGCGGACCCTGAGGAATCCGACATCGCAGCCGGATTCCTGCGTGCGCGCAAGCTTATTCAAGAGGCAGCAATCGTGCCATTTCTTGGACGCGTCATGGGGACGAAAGCACGCTTCGCGCCGGCCCGTAACGCATCAAAATGGGGCATATCGAAGGCCGCATGCACCACGATCGACCCCGGAGCCCGACTCCGCCCCGTGGGAAGGAAGCAAGAACAGGACGACGCGCGCCCTGCCGAGCCGGAAAAACTACCCCGCAAACGGTCACAGGGTCAAGAACCACCGCCCAGAACGACCGGCCCCGTCGTTCTCCACTGCGTCTGCCCCATTCCCCCGCGCCTTCCGACCACTGGCGCCCGACCCCGCGGCTTACCGGGCCTGTTCGGTATCCACTTCGATCCAGCCGTGCGTCAACAGGTCCTGGAGGGTCGAAGCCAGTTGCGGCAGCCGGTCTGCCCACACCCGGGGCGTGATCGCCGGCAGCGCGCAGAATTCGTCCACTTCGGGAATCGTCAAGGCCGCGGCAGGGACGGCATGCCCCCCAAGGTACAGGGTTCGGTCGCCTGCGTTCCCGCTCCAGAAGCGGCGGAGGGCGGGATCGAAACGGTAGCGCTGCGCGGGGTCCAGCGTCGCGGGGGGTTCTTCCGCGTCCGGCTCCCGGTCCGGCGGTCGTGTCAGGAACTCGCCCAGAAAACGATCCAGGTCTTTCGTGTTCGCGCCCAGGTGGGTGAGCAGTCCTGCGCGCAGGGCAGCGAGATCCTCGGCGCCGATTTCGCGGGCGCGCTCGACCGGGCTGCGACCCGGGTCCGCAAACAGTTCGGGTCCGGTCACGGCGAGCCGATCCTCCAGCAGCGCCGCAAGAAGGTCGCGCCAGGACGGCGCGCGGAAGCCGATGGACCAGGTCATGCAGTCATCATCAAGGGACATGCCGAGATGCGGAACACCCGGCGGGAGATAGAGCATGTCGCCGGGCTCGAGCACCCATTCGCGGCTGGCGTCGAAGCTGCGGAGGATGGCCAGCGGCAGAGCCGGCAGGCAGATCGGGGATTTCGGCGGAGGTTCCTGAATCTGCCAGCGCCGGCGTCCCTGGGCCTGGAACAGAAAGACGTCATAGGCGTCGATGTGAGGCCCGACCGATCCTTCCCGTGCTGCATAGGACACCATCAGGTCGTCACGGCGCCAGTGCGGAATGAAATCGAAGCGGTGCAGCCAGTCCGGGCCGTCATCCCAGTATTGCTCCAACTCGGAAACCAGCAGGGTCCAGGCGGTCGCGGGCAGTTCGGCGAAGCGCTTCGGATCGAAGGGGCCGTATTCGACGCGCCAATCCTTCCGCTCGGGATGGCCGAGCACCAGACGCGCGCGGACACCCGGTTCGCAGGCGAGGCCAGCCAGTTCGTCGGCCGGGATGGGATTGACGAAATCCGGCACCGCCGCACGGACGAGCAGCGGCCGTTGCTGCCAATAGTCGCGCAGAAACTGGGCGGGGGTCAGCCCACCGAGCAGTGGGTCCGGTTGGCGCGGCACGGGCCCGGCTCAGTTGCCGGGCAGCTGCGCGGTCAGTTCCGCGGCCAGGCCGATGTAGCGCCCGGGCGTCAAATCGCGCAGGCGGGCGCGAGCCTCCTCGGGGATTTCCAGCGCATCGATGAACGCACGCATCCGCTCGGCCGACACGCGCTGGCCGCGGGTCAGTTCCTTCAGCTTCTCGTACGGCGCCTCCACGCCGTGGCGGCGCATGACCGTCTGCACCGCTTCGGCGAGCACCTCCCAGTTGGCGTCCAGGTCCGCCTGCATCCGGGCCGGGTCCGCCTCCAGTTTGCCCAGGCCCCGGATGAAGGAACGGTAGGCGATCAGAGACCAGGCGAAGCCGACGCCGATGTTGCGCAGCACGGTGGAATCGGTCAGGTCGCGCTGGAAGCGCGAGATCGGCAGCTTCCCGGCGAGGTGATCGAGCAGGGCGTTGGCCAGGCCTAGATTGCCCTCGGCGTTCTCGAAATCGATCGGGTTGACCTTGTGTGGCATGGTCGAGGAGCCGACTTCCCCGGCGATAACCCGCTGACGGAAATAGCCGTTGGAGATGTAGCCCCAGATGTCGCGGCTGCTGTCGATGAGCACCGTGTTCAGGCGCATCAGGGCATGAAACATCTCGGCCAGGAAGTCATGCGGTTCGATCTGCGTCGTGTAGGGGTTGGGCTCGAGCCCCAGGCCAACGATCATCCGTCCCGACAGCGCCGGCCAGTCGACCTCGGGATAGGTGATCAGGTGGGCGTTGAAATTTCCGACAGCGCCGTTGATCTTGCCCAGTACCGGTGCCGTTTCGAGCTGGTGCAATTGGCGCTGCAGCCGGGCTACGACGTTCGCGAGTTCCTTGCCCATGGTGGTCGGTGACGCAGGCTGCCCATGGGTGCGGGCCAGCATCGGTTGCCCACCGAGATCCCTGGCCAGCGCGGCCAGGGGTCCCAGCAGGTCCCGCAGTGCGGGCAGCAGCACCGCGTCGCGGGCCTCCTTGACCATCAGGGCGTAGGCCAGGTTGTTGATGTCCTCGGACGTGCAGGCGAAATGCACGAACTCGATCTGCGCCGACAGGGCAGGGTGCTCGGCCATGCGCGTCTTGATGTAGTACTCGATCGCCTTCACGTCGTGGTTGGTGGTCGCCTCGATGGCCTTGACCTGTTCGGCGGCCACCGTGTCGAACTCCGCGGCGATGCCATCGAGGAAGGCTTCGGCATCTGCCGGGAGCGGCGGGACCTCGGCGATACAAGGCTCGGCGGCGAGGGCCCTCAGCCAGGCGATCTCCACCCGCACCCGCGCCTGCATCAGGCCCTGCTCGCTGAAATGGGCGCGGAGGGCCTCGGTGTGGCGGGCATAACGGCCATCGACCGGGCTGACGGCGGTGAGTGACGAGAGTGGCATGGGCATCGGACGGGCCTTGGTCTTCGGGGTGCCGCAGTATAATACAGGGCCAGTTCTCAGCCGGAGCAGGCACGTGTCGAAACCCGCAGAGCGAATCGAGCAGGACAGCATGGGGCCCGTGGCGATTCCCGCCGAGGCGCCCTGGGGCGCGCAGACCCAGCGCGCGGTCGACAACTTCCGGATCGCGGGCCGTCCGCTTCCCGCCGCGTTCATCGAGGCCCTGGCGCAGGTCAAGGCGGCCTGCGCGGAGGTGAACCTGGAGCTGGGCCACCTTGCGCCGGAACAGGCAGAGGCCATCGTTGCCGCGGCCGACACCATCACCCTGGGACATCGCGCGGACGCCTTCCCGGTGGACGTCTACCAGACCGGATCCGGCACCAGCACCAACATGAACATGAACGAGGTGATCAGTCACCTCGCCGCCCAGGCCGGCGCGGCGGTGCATCCGAACGATCATGTGAACCGGGGGCAGAGTTCAAATGACGTGATCCCCACCGCGATCCACGTGGCCGCTGCACAGGCGCTGGAGCGGGACCTGCGCCCGGCGTTGCGGCACCTGATCGCGGCGATCGCAGGGCGGGAGCGGGAGCTTTCGGGCGTGGTGAAGACCGGGCGCACGCATCTGATGGACGCGATGCCGCTGCGCATGGACCAGGAACTCTCCGGCTGGCGCACCCAGCTGGAGCTGGCCGATGCACGGCTGACCGACACCGAGCGCCGCCTGTGCAAGCTCGCGATCGGCGCAACCGCCGTCGGCACCGGCATCAACGCCCCGGATTCGTTTGGCCAGAAGGTTGCGAAACGCCTCGCGCAGCGTCTGGAATTGCCGTTCTCGCGCCAGGACAACGGCTTCGCCG
>PUOZ01000070.1 GCA_003553165.1 Thioalkalivibrio sp. | reverse complement strand
TGACGTTACGCTCTCCCGCCATGCGAACGCTACGGACCCGTATTCAGATGACGCCTTTTTCCTTCAACAGGCCGATCGAGTCGCTGACGTTTTCGTGGATGCCCAGCTTGCGCGGGGACAGCCCCAGCGCAAGACCGAGCAACTGCGTGAAATAGAGTACCTTCACGCCGGTCTTGATGCCGAACTCGGTCTCGGCCCGGACCTGGTGCATTTCCAGGCCCGAATGGCAGGTCGGGCATTCCGTCGCGATCACCTCGGCGCCCGAGTCCTCCGCCGCCTGCAGCAGGTTCAGCACCAGCTGGGTCGAGGTGTCGGAATCCGACAGGGTATGCGCGCCGCCGCAGCACGACGTCTTCAGCGGGTATTCCACGTTCACCGCGCCTGCGGCGGCCAGCAGGTCGTCCATGAAGTGCGGCTTGTAGCTGGATTCGGAGCCGGGACCCTGGTCCTTCTCGGGGAATATCTGCCGCGGCCGCGTGTACATGCAGCCGTAGTAGTTTGCGATCTTGATCCCGTTCAGGCTCTTGGTCATCCGCTCCTTGATGCCTTCCGGACCCAGTTCCTCCATCAGCCACTCGAGCAGGTGCAGCGTGCGCACGTCGCCGTTGTACACCGGATCATCGGCCTTGCGGGCCAGATCCTGCACCGTGTTCATCGCCTCCTGCGAGGTCGCGGTCTCGAACTCGGCCTTCTTCAGGTTGTGGTAGCAGCCGTTGCACGGCGCCATCACCGTGTCCATGCCCATCTGCTCGGAAGCGATGGCCATGTTGCGCGCCGACAGGTAGGTCTGCAGCATCGGATGGACGTTCTTGACCTCCATTGCGCCGCAGCAGTTGTAGTCGCGCAGGTTCTCCATCTCGAGGCCGAGGGCCTTCACCAACTGACGGGTCGAGCGGTCGTAGGGGCCGCCGGAACCTTCCAGCGCGCAACCCGGGTAGTAAGCAACCTTAGCCATGAGCGGCCTCCTTCTGTTCGCGGACGTAGGCCTGCAGGACCTCACCGGTCTTGCCCCAGCTCTTGGTCTTGGGCGTGAAGACAACGTTCATCCCCATGCGGAAGCCGTGGGCGACGGGCAGCCGTTTCATCATGCGCTTGGTGAATTCGATCAGCCAGGACTGGATCAGCGGCTGTCCGGACTTCTTGAAGAAGTTCTTCATCACCTTGGAGTCCTCGATCCGCCCGTAATGGTAGATCTGATCGGCGAACTCCTCGTCGAAGATGGTCGAGGGCGACTTCTCGGTGATGCCTTCCTCTTCCATCCAGTGCGCCAGCGCCTTCATCACACCCTCGGGCTTCACGTCCTTGGGACAGATGTTGGTGCACTTGTTGCAGGACACGCACTGCCAGATGATGTCCTTGTCCTTGATGAGTTCCTCGGTGAGCCCGAGCCGGGTCAGGTAGATCCAGTAACGCGGGTTGAACTGCACGTTCTGCGCGTACATCGTGCACGAGTTGGTGCAGGAACCGCACTGCCAGCAACGGTGTACATTCTCGGCACCGGAATAGGTCTGGATCTTCGCCTCGAAATCGTCGTCGTAGTCCTTGATCGTGCGCGGCGTGATCATGGTGTTCCAGTGGCCAGACACATCGACGCCGTCGACCACCAGCGAATCGTGCTGGAGCAGGCGTTCGGCCTCGATCAGTGATTTTTCGTGTATCGCCATGACGTTCTTTCTCCCGGCGTCCGGTTTCCCGGACCTTCCTGTCAGTTCGTTCTAATGTAGGGTCTCGTCCGACGCCGCCTTCAGGCGGCCCTTCGGCGCATCGATGCCGAGCATCTTCACCATCAGTTCCAGCGGATCCTGCTTCGCACCAAACTGGGCGTCGATCAGGCCCATGCTCATCGACAGCGAGCGTGCGTAATCCGAGTACGCCTGCGACCAGACCAGATCGGTCACAAAGGGCAGATCCCGGTAGAAACCCTCTTCCGCCAGCGCATCGTAGAACCAGAGCCGCGCGCCCTCGATCGCCGAAACGGTATCGCCGATCGGAATCTCCCGCAGGGTGTCGTTGCCCCGGATGAACTCGCGCAGCGCCCCCGTCGTCGTCGATGTATCCCAGACCCAGCGGGTGGCCAGCGGCACAACGTCCGGGTCGCGGAAGTGCAGGATCTCCGCGGCAAAGTCCCAAAGCGCCCGGCGCAACTTCCTGTCTTCGCCGGCAAGGTCCGCAAGGGCGTGCAGGCGGTCGTCGACCGACAGCTCCGACAGAACCAGTTCCCGGACACCTTCCAGAACCGCTCCCTCGCGCTGCGCCAGCAGCGGCCCGAGCTTGCGGCGCACCGAAAAGACCAGACCGCCGAGCGTGCGCAGATCGGCGCCGTCGATCGCCGCACCCTTCGCGGTGATGCCGGCAAAGACCTCGTGCTTGCTGCGCAAGGCCTCGATGAAGGTCTCGAGACCGTCGACTCCGCCGGCCTCGCTGATCGCGGCCCGCAGCCCGGCCAGCTTCATCCCCAGGATCTCCTTGTTGAAGGTCACCTGGAGCGGCTCGGGGACGAGACCCGAGCCGGAAGCTGCCGCCTGGGCCTCAGCTGGCTTTCTGAACCAGCGCATGCAGATCACCGATGGCACGGCCAGCGGCGGCGGCACCCTGTGCGATCGAGTCGTCGATGGTTTCGGGACCGTAGGCGGCGCCGCAGGAGTAGATGCCCTTGCGCGTGGTGCCACAGGTGTTGGTGTAGTGCTCGGCGCGCTCGATGAACCCGTGCTTCTCGAGGCCGACACCGAAGACCTGGGAGAGCTCGGGGTTATCGGCGTTCGGATCCATGCCGATCGCGTGCACGACGATGTCGAACGGGATCACGATCGGTCGCTTCACCAGCGTGTCCTCGCCCTTCACCAGCAGGCGCCCGTCACCCGAGGCGGTGACCTCGGCGATACGCGCCTTCACGAACTTCGTCTTGAACTCTTCCTGGGACTTCCAGTAGAACTTGTCCTCGTACAGCCCGTAGGTCCGGATGTCCATGTAATAGATGAACACGTCGGTCTCGGGAGAGAGTTCCTTGATTTCCATCGCAAGGTTTGCCGAGACCGTGCAACAGATCTTCGAGCACCACTCGCGGCCGATCTGACGGTCGCGCGAACCCACGCAGAGCAGGATGCAGACCCGCTCCGGCACGCGGCCGTCGGACGGGCAGGCGATCTTTCCGGCGGCGACCATCTGTTCCATCTGGGTCGTGGTCAGCACGTCCTCGAACGTCCCGAATCCCCACTCCGGCTTGTTGATCGAGTCGAAGTGGGTGAAGCCCGTCGCCAGCACGACTGCACCGGCATTGACGGTGTCGCCATTGCTCAAGGTGGCGGTAAAGTTGCCGGCCTCGCCCTCGAGCTTGGCGACCTTCGTTTCCTTGTGGATGGTCACGTTGCCATCGTCCTCGACGCGCTTGACCATGCGACCGATCGCGTCCTTGGCCCATTCGCCGGAGGGCACCAGCTTGGCGTATCCGGAGATGATCGGCGCGCCGCCGAGTACCTCTTCCTTCTCGACCATGACCGCCTTGTAGCCCGCGGCGGCAACGTTCGCCGCCGCCGTGAGGCCGGAGGGCCCCGCACCCACGACCAGTACTGTGTCCTGACTCATGCCTTGCCTCCGTACGCGAGTTCGGGGTTGTAGAGATATTCGATGTTCCCGGCCTCGACCTCTTTCAGGTAGGACTGGAACGTCTTCTTGGCCTCATCCCAGGAGATCCCCATCTTCTCGACCAGGTCCTCGCAGGGAGACGCATGCCATTGCAGCTGCACGATCTTGAACGGGTCGGCGCCGCAGGCCAGTGCGGCGAACTGAACCTCTGCCATGATCGGCACCTGGAAGTTCTGCTCGTGCGCCTTGCCGATCCACTGGTTCTTGTCCATGGTCGTCACGCAGCCGGTGTCGTTGGCCAGCAGCACGTCGGCGTTGGCCTCCTCGCGGACCACGCGAATCTTGCGGTCCATCGTGAACGAGCGGGTGAACTCGCGCTCGGAAATGA
>PUOZ01000300.1 GCA_003553165.1 Thioalkalivibrio sp. | reverse complement strand
GCGGGATGAATTCCTCCTCGTCACCCGGCACCCGGGGGTAGCGTCCCGCGCGCCAATCGGCTTTCGCCTGCTCGATGCGTTCCTTCCGGCTCGAGACGAAGTTCCAGTCGATGAAGCGTTCGCCCAAGGCTTCGCCGCCGATCAGGGCAATGCGCGAGTCGTTATCGGCTTCCACAACAACGCTCGCGGCCTGGGACAGGATCGCCATGGAGTGTTCGGGCAGGGTCATGCTGCCCAGTGCAAGCCCACCGCTGGCGACATACAGCGCACGTTCTGGTGCCTCGGGCAGAGCCAGCCGCTGACCTTTTTTCAGGTGTGCTTCCACGTAGAGGGTTTCGGCGAACGTCTTCACCGGTGAAGTTACCCCGTAGGCGGAGCCCATCAGCACCCGGACGGGAACGCCATCGATCGTGCGGGTGGGAATGTCGGCACCCGGATAGTGGTGGAAGGCTGGTTCGATCTCCTCATCGGCCTCGGGCAGCGCCAGCCAAAGCTGCAGACCATGCAGCCGGTGTGCGGTGGCGGTGATCTCTGGTCGTTCGCGCTCGGAATGCACGATACCGCGCCCGGCGACCATGAGGTTGATGTCGCCGGGCACGATCGGCTGCAGACTGCCCAGCGAATCGCGGTGGAGAATCTCGCCTTCAAACAGATAGGTCACGGTGGCAAGGTTGATGTGGGGGTGAGGACGTACCGTGATGCCCTGCCCTGGCGGGAAGTCGGCCGGCCCCATGTGATCGAAGAAGATCCAGGGGCCGACCATCGTGCGTTTCGCGCTGGGCAGCAGCCTGCGCACCGAGAACCCTCCAAGATCCTTCTCCCGCGGTTGCAGCAGCACCTCCACGACCTCCTCACCACGAATCGGTCCGCGCTCGTGTTCGGCCTGGTGTTCGGTTTTGCGCATCTTCATGTCCGCCTCCATGGTGGTCGAGGGGCTTGCCGCCTTCTGCGCGTCGGCGCTCCTGCCCGCACGGTGATCATAGCCCAGCCACCGTCTTCTATTGATCCGACAGTGATCGCTCACGCGTCCAGACCGGGCGCCCGCTCCGGGTCGACACCGTCCCTCCGGATCAGACCATGCTCGTGTTTTCTCAACCACGATCGAGCAGCCTGACCGATGATGGTCAAAGGATTACACGCCGAGGCCATTCCCCTACCGAAAGGTACCCGATGGAATACCTCACTGCCGAAGTCGGTCTTCTCTTTAGTCCGACGGAACCGGCTCGACCACATCGACACCGGGCGCTCGTGGCTCATACCCCGTAACAACCGCGGAAACCCGCGAGGAACCCGACCATGAAGAAACTGCTATCCCTCCTCCCCCTGGCGCTTGTCGCCGCAATCCTTGCCCTACCCGGCGCCGTTTCGGCGGAATACGGGCACCAGAAGGTCGTGTACCACGTGAATTATGACGACCCGGCCCGCCATAAGGCCGCACTGGGCAACATCCAGAACCACATCAATGCCGTCGGCGCGGACAAGATGGACATCAAGGTGATCATGCACGGACCTGGCCTGGGTCTGCTCCGCAACGCGCTCACCGACGCCGACATCCAAGCCAGCGTGGACAACCTTCGGTTGCAGGGCGTGGACTTCGGGATCTGCAACGTCACCGTCACACGCGGCAACATCGACATCCTCACCGATCTCTACGATTCGACCGAAGCCAATCTCGTCCCCAGTGGCGTAGCTGAGATCTCGCACCTTCAGACCCATGGCTATACCTACCTGCGACCCTGAAGTCATTGCCCCGGCCGCTGCGACTCCGCGGCGGCCCGGGGATAGTGACCGGCAAGGAGAACGCAGGCACGGGGTCCGGTCTCGCTTTCTTTTGCAGGTAGATGGTAGCGCTAGGACGGCACACAAGAAGGCCCGCCTTTGGCCGATAAGGGTTCAGGCTCGGGTGTGACCGCTTCAAACCAAGGCACGGTCCCTCGTCGCGGCTGTCCGGGTGGCCGACGCTGCGCGGGCGGCATCTTCCTGCGGGCGGAAGTCCCCAAATCAGGTGTGATGGCTGGTGGCGATTGATCCGATCCGCGTCTTTCTGGTCGAGGACCACGACCTAGTCCGGGCCGGTCTTCGCCAGTTGCTGGAAAGTAGCGCCGATATCCGGGTCGTGGGCGAGGCGGCCTCCGCCGAGGAGGCCTTTAGTCTGCTGAAGGAGTCGCTGCCGCAGGTGCTGGTCCTCGACGTCTCCCTGCCGGGAATCAGCGGCCTCGACGCGCTTGGCCGTTTCCTGCACCTGCTGCCGGGATTACAGGTTCTGATGCTTAGCATGCACGAGTCCCACCCCTTGCCAGATCTGGCACTGGAACGCGGCGCGCGCGGCTACCTCTCCAAGCGCTATGCAGCCGAGGAACTCGTGCTCGCAGTGCACCAGGTTGCGGCGGGGCAGCACTATGTTTCCAGCGACATTGCACCGCGGTGAACCCCGGCCCGACCGCCTTGCCCAATAAGGCCCGCGTGAGGTCTGTCTGCTTGAGGCTCGACTGGGGACCCACATCCATCCAGACCGGGCGGCCGCTCAGGGGTCGCCCCATACCCCAGACACAGCACACGCAGCATTCTGCCGGGAGCGGCTCACTGCGAAGCCGTCACGGATGTCCATCGGACAGCTTTCTCCGCATGGCGCGGAGCCCTGACCACGGCCGGCTCTCGCATCGCGCTGGGTACAGATCCCATCCATCACATGGATCAAAGATCCGATCCACGTGATAGTCGGTACGGACCCGCCCCAGGCGATATTCAAACGCCGCCCGGCATCCGTCAGCGGCTGAGCAGCATCTCCCTCAACATGGTTTCGATCAGGATCTGGCGCGTCTCGATGCGGTCCAGGCGGGACATCATCTCGGCACGATGCCCCTGCATGCCACCCATGCCACCATGCCCCCCGCCCATGCTCCCATGACCTCCCTCCATTCCGCCCATGCCACCACCCTTGCCCATACGGCGCATGCTGCCACCGGATTTCTCTTCGGCGGCCGCGTTAGTGACATGCGGATTCGGGCCGTGGCACCCGACGCAGGATTCGGAGCCGTCGTTGCCTTCGATATCCGGAATGCCGTCGGCGCTATCGTCAGCACCACCATGCCCGGCATGAACGTCATGGCCGGCGTCGGCGGCTTCCGTTCCATGTTTGGCATGGGCTCCGTGCGCCGAATGATCCATGCCTGAATGATGGGCATGCCCTCCCTGCGCGAGGATCGTGGGGTTCGCCGCGGCGGTGCCGACCCAAGCGGCGAGCCCCAGTATGCACAGTAGAGCGAGTGTGGCTTGTTTCATGATCATCTCCGTTCTCCTAGACGCGCCTTTTACGGCCGGTATGGCCTCATTGACTCCCGTGTGACCCGTGACGGCCCAGGGGATTTCTGTTTTTCTGCTAAGTGCCTCAGTCTCCGGCGCTTTTACTGTTCACGTCAAATCGCGGCTTCCCGAGCCTTGGGGCTCCCCTTTCGGTCGCTATCGCGCCCGAGATGAAAACCAGTGACGATGAGTTTGTTGCTGCACTTCCCAGCGTTCCACCGCCTGCCGAATAAGCCGCGACGTCTGCTGCACCCACCAGTTTGCAACGTCGATGATCGACACTCCGTCACCGCTCAGGCTCAATTGGTGACCCCTGCTCACACGAAACCGGGCACTCGAGAGAAGCACCCGAATGCCCGCTGAGGGTCGGGTCGAGACACCCGATGACCGCTGGTGGCAGTGGCTGGCCCAGAACGAACTCCGGCCCCCTATCCGTGGGTGACTGCTTGCTGCTCTACTTTGGACGCCAAAGATCTGTACGCAGCGCTTACTGTTGGGTGAAATGACCATACGGACTGCGAACTCTGATGCGCGTCCAACACGGGGGTGTGACCAGGCACCGCCTTGAAGTGCTTTCGCTCAACGCCGGCGTGCTTTGGACTCTTTCATTACCCGTCGGACCATCTTGCCGAACGCTCGCTCCTTTGTTCGGCGCTCGGCGAGACTCGCGGAATTGAAGCTG
>PUOZ01000182.1 GCA_003553165.1 Thioalkalivibrio sp. | reverse complement strand
CTGGCTGGCACTGGCATGGCGCTAGATAAAAACTTGGGGGTCAGGTCTCGCCTTGTACGGGGCAACCCCTCAAGCCGTTCTGCAAACCGTGTCATCTCTGCCACCTGCTCGGGATACCGCTGGCACTGGGGTCAGTGCGCGAGGCGATCCGTCTGGTCCAGATACGCGCGCAGCGCATCGCTCACCACCGTGTTCAGGTTCAGGCCCCTGCGCCGGGCGAAGAGCATGGCCCGCCGGTGCAAATCGGGGCCGGGGCGTACGTTGAAACTGCCCTTGAGTGGCTCATCGGGGGTGCGTCCCTGTTCGGAACACAGCGCAAGGTAGTCGTCCACGGCCTCGTGGAAGGCCTGCTTCAGGCTCCTCGCGTCGGTTCCCTCGTAGGTGACCAGATCGCGGATGAATTCCAGGCGGCCATGAAACACCTCGTCTTCGTCGCTGTAATCGACCGAGCCCAGGTAACCCTTGTATTCGAGCATGGTGGTCATACCAGACCCTCCTCCTGTAGAACCCGCAGCACCGCCGCCATGACATACCGCTTCACGACATTGCCCGGGTGGGGTTTGTGCAACGAGATCGTTGGCGCAGTCGCGTGTACGAATCGTCGCCGGGAGCCGCCCGTGCTACCCGGTGCAGCCTGTGAGTCATTCAGGGCTTCCAGCAAGCGGACCAACTCGTCCCAGGTGAAATCGCTCGGCTGCTCCCGGAACCTTGCGATCAGTTTCTCGGCTCGACTCATCCATTTTGCTCCGAGAAACCTCGCCGTTCAGGGCGAGGAGGGATAGGAGTCCCGCCCAGCGGGCGGCTTGGTGTTACGGCCTCCGTGGGACTCGGGACCATGAAGGGGGTGGTGGCATAGCCGTAGCCATCGGCCCGCTGAAGCAACGTGCAGCGCCGATGACCGATGCCCTGCACCACGCCAGTGGCCGTTTGAATGTTGAAACTTCCGCTGGCACGCACGGCCACCCGGCCCACATGCGTCCCGGCTTTCTTCCCGGCCGGGACCAGGGCCCGGACGTGATCGCCGGTCTGAAAGCCACACACCTTCTTCTGGCGCAGAAGATAGCCGCGCGCAAAGCCGTACCGATCCAGCCGCGTGCGCTGGTAGCTGCCACGTCCCGTGGCCTTGATCGCGAGGGTCGGCACCTGCCAACCCGTCACTGTCGCGACCGTGCCGACACAGGCTGCATCCAGCGCATGGGTCTTCGGGATCCCGAGCCGCCGGCGGTTGAATTTGGTCTGGCCGCCGCTGCCGGTCGTTACCGGCAGGCCAGTGGCGGTCAAGACCTGAAACAGCGCCCAGCGCGTGCTATTGACTGCCGCCGCATCCTGCAACGGGGCCTTGGCCTGGGCCTGAATGCGCCGTAACCGCTCGGGATCTTGGACGAGGAAGGTTTCGATCGCCTGCGCTCCCTTGGCCTGGTTGCAGGGAACGCAGGCCAGGGTCAGGTTACTGACCCGGTCGGATCCGTTCCGGCTGCGCGGGTGAATGTGATCGATCTCCAGCGGGACGTTCTCAGCGCCGCAGTAGGCGCAAGTCCGATGCCACTTCGCCAGCAGGTATTCGCGAAGCTCATACCCCAGCAAGGTTCCTTGCTGGTACGCCACGCCGCTGATTTCTGGATTCTCCATGGCCTGCATGTCAAATCGCACCAGTTCCTGGCGCAGGTCGGTGACCGGCGCCCACCGGCACAGGCGACGGACCCAGGCGCTGGTCGTATCGACCCGATGCTGAAGACTCGGCGCCAGCCAACCCTTGGGCCGGGTGCGGTTGTCGAACCGGGCCGGCCGGTAGCGAAGCTGGCTGCGACGCCGGCAGCGAAAGGCCCGGCGCTGGGTCAGCGCCTTGCGAATCGCGGCTCCGCGGTGGGTGATCTCACCGAGCCAGAGGACGTGGGCGCGCCCACCGTCCGTCCCCGCTTCCTCTCGGACCAGGGCCATCCCGGTCACCCGGCTACCGGGGTCGAGCTTGATCGCGAGCGGTTGCAGGGCTGACGCCGCCACCACCCGATCTTTCAGGCGCAGGGTGAACGGGTGCAGTCGCACCACCACCGCCCGTCCCCGCGCCAGCAGCAACCGTGCGCGCTTTTCCGAGCACGGCATCAGGGGTTGTTTCCTTCGGTCCAGTACGAAAACCGCCATTTCTATTCCTTACGTTCTGCCCTTACGGGCCTTGTGACAGGGGCCTTACGGCCCCGCTCCCCTCGGGCAGTCACGAACCGGCTCCCGCCTTGCGACGGCGACTGGAACCTTCGGCGCTTTACCCTTCGCCAGCATGATCCCAACCTTCCAGTGTCCGGGACTGAGGCAGCACCCCGGAGTGGGTCTGTCCGACCCGTTCGTAACGTTGCGGTCAATCAGCCAAGAACGTCGAGACCTTTCTGATCGACGATGTTCAGCAGCTTCAGTGATGGGCCGTTCGGCTGCTTCTTCCCCTGTTCCCATTTCTGCACGGTAGACGGGCTGGTATTCAAGTACGCCGCGAAAACCGCCTGACTGGCTTTATGGCGTAGCCGTAGCTTCTTGATCTGACCGGCGCTGTAATGTTTGACGGGCGGTAGGCACAAGGCGTCGAACTCCCGCATCGTCGTCGCGTCCATGACGCCCGCCTTGTGCAAACCTTTCGCCGTCTCGTGTACGGCATCCAGGATGGTCTTACTCGTCATTTGTCGCTACCTCGATCAGTTCTTTCGCCAAGAGCGCTTTGTCGATTCGCGTGTCGCCATAGCTCAGTAGTTCTTCTGCCAACCGGCGCAACGCCTTCAACTCAGTTTGGGAAATGTTGGCGCGCGCACTCTTCGCGAAACCGTAGACGAAGAAGACGTGATGGCCCTGCTTGAACGCAAGCAAGGTTCGCGCGCTGCCGCTCTTGCCCCTGCCAGGAAGTGCCACGCGTTTCTTGAACACGTATCCACCTAGATCGGCACCAACTAGACCTTGCAACATTTCATCGACCGCCGTGCGAAAGGTGGCATCCATAAGCCCTTCCTTGGTGGCCCAGCGGTGGACCCACTTGGTCTTGAATATGCGCATGGATCGAAAGAATCATGGCACTTAGTGCTACAAAAAAGCAAGAAAGAGCCTTGTTGAGCAGCGCCGAACGTTGGGGCCTACCGTGGCTGACTCGCTACGCTCGCCCTTCGGGCCAGCCTGCGGCTGTTCAACGCGCCACGCGCGTTAGTCCGGCTCTCCGCTTCGCTCCGGCCGGGATGACGGCGGCGGGGCTTCGGAGCAGCGGGGTCGTGGCCACCCGGATGGGTGTCCTGGAATACGTTGATCGGTCCCGGTTTCCGTTCGGTTGCGCAGCTTGTTTTTTGTGCGTACATTCTGGCTTGTGGAGATCACGTTCGACCCGGCCAAGGATGCCAAGAATATTCGCGAACGCGGGTTGCCGTTCTCAAGGGTCGTGGAGATCGATTTCACCTCCGCTCTGCTGATCGAGGACACGCGCAGGGAATACGGTGAAACGCGTTACGTCGCGCTGTGCTACCTGGATAGACGGCTCCACGTTCTCTGCTTCACCGAGACGGAGAGAGGCATCCGCGTCATCAGTTTTCGAAAGGCAAACGCGCGCGAGGCAAGAAGGCATGGCAAATCGCAAACCCTTGATTGACTCGGAAGGCGAAGTCCGGGAACTGGATGCGGACGACCTGGCGCTCTTCCGGCCGGCCGAAGCGGTGCTGCCTGCGTCGCTACGGACGAAACTCGGTGTCCGCGGCCCACAGAAAGCGCCGACCAAGGAACGCATCACTATTCGACTGTCGGCAGACGTAGTCGCGCGATTCCGCGCCACCGGCACCGGCTGGCAGACCCGTATGGACGCCGCACTCAAGGACTGGCTCCAAACCCATTCCCCTGATTGAGTGGTGCACATCCCGTAGGACGCGCAGCGCAGCGTCATCCGGGGCTTGACCCGGTGCAGCAGGGTGGGTGTCCCGGGACGGCACCGGGACGGCATGGGTGGGGAGACTACCCCCCAACCACATCCTCCACACG
>PUOZ01000155.1 GCA_003553165.1 Thioalkalivibrio sp. | reverse complement strand
TGCCACCGAAGCCGATGCCCAGGTCTTCGGCCGCCTGGCCAGCTCCGTCGTCTACGGCAATGGGCTGCGCCGCGCCGCACCCGCCATTATCGCCCGCAACCGGCTGGGGCAGTCCGGGTTGTGGCGCTTCGGTATCTCGGGAGATCTGCCGGTTGTCCTGCTGCATATCGGTGACATCGAGCGCATCGACCGGGTCAGGCAGATCCTGCAGGCGCACACCTACTGGCGCCTGAAAGGCCTGACCACCGACCTGGTGATCGTGAACGAGGATTTCTCCGGCTACCGGGCCGTGCTCCAGGATAGGATTCTGGGGCTGATCCACGCGGGACCGGAGGCGCAGGTCATCGACCAGCCCGGCGGCGTCTTCCTGCGTCGTGCCGAGGAACTCTCCGCGGACGAGCGGATGCTGCTGCAGACGGTCGCCCGTATCGTCTTCAGTGACACGGCCGCGACCCTGATCGAAGAGGTGGATCGGCGCGTGCCGAAGTTGGGCAGGTCGGTGGATCGGCGCGTGTCGAAGTTGGGCAGGTCGGTGGATCGGCGCGTGGCAGCAAAGGGTGCGCCGGACCTGCTGGAGCCCGTGAAGCAAGCCGTGAGCGAAGCGGTGCATCCGCTGGCGGCGCGCGAGCGTGTTTTCAGCAATGGCCTGGGCGGCTTCACGCCAGACGGGCAGGAATACGTCGTCACGCTGGAACCCGGTCAGACCACCCCCGCGCCGTGGGTCAACGTCATCGCCAGCCCCCACATCGGCACGGTCGTCAGCGAGAGCGGCAGTGCCTACACCTGGGTCGAGAACGCGCACGAGTTCCGGCTCACCACCTGGCACAACGACCCAGTCTCCGACGCCAGCGGTGAGGCCTTCTACATCCGCGACGAGGAAACGGGTGCGTTCTGGTCGCCCACGCCGCTGCCTGCCCGCGGCAGTTCTGGCTACGTGTGCCGGCACGGGTTCGGCTATAGCGTATTCGAGCACTATGAATCAGGGATCGCCTCGGAACTCCACACCTATGTTGCCATGGACGCTCCGGTGAAGATCGTGCTGGTCAAGCTTCGCAACGCATCGCAGCAAACGCGCACGCTGTCGCTGACCGGGTATTGGGAACTGGTGCTCGGCGAGTGGCGGCACGCCAACCTGATGCACATCGTCACCGAAACGGATGCGGAAACCGGGGCATTGCTGGCACGCAATGCCTACGGCCGCGAATGCGCAAACCGGGTGGTCTTCGCCCATGTCAGCGAGCGCGAGCGATGGGTGAGCGGAAGCCGCGCCGAGTTCATTGGCCGCAACGGCTCGCTGGCCAGCCCGGAGGCGATGCGCCGCACACGCCTGTCCGGCAGGACCGGCCCCGGCCTGGACCCGTGTGCCGCGCTCCAGACCCGGGTCGAACTGGCTGCCGGGCAGGAACACGAGATCGTGTTCGTCTTCGGTGCGGCCGGCAACGCCGCCGAAGCCCGGCATTGCGTCCAGCGGTTTGGTGGACGGGCCGGTGCGCGGCAGGCGCTCGAGTCGGTGTGGGAACACTGGAGCCGCACGTTGGGCGCGGTAAATGTGGATACGCCCGACGCGGCGCTGAACGTCCTGGCCAATGGCTGGCTGGTGTATCAGACGATATCGTGCAGGCTGTGGGGCCGCAGCGGCTATTACCAGTCCGGCGGCGCCTACGGCTTCCGTGACCAATTGCAGGACACCATGGCGCTGAGCCATGCGACGCCGTGGCTCGCCCGCGAGCAACTGCTTCGCTGCGCCGGACGCCAGTTCCTCCAAGGCGACGTGCAGCACTGGTGGCACCCGCCCAACGGCCAGGGTGTGCGCACCCGGTTTTCCGACGACTATCTGTGGCTGCCCTATGCTGCCTGTCATTACGTGATGGCGACCGGCGACACCGGCGTGCTCGACGAGTCCATCCCATTCCTGGAGGGCCGTGAACTCCATGCGCACGAGGAGGCCTACTACGACCAGCCGCAAACTTCGTCCGAGTCGGCCAGCCTCTACGAACACTGCGTACGCGCCCTCAGGCATGGTCTACGTTTCGGGGCGCACCATTTGCCGCTGATGGGCTGCGGCGACTGGAACGACGGGATGAATCTGGTCGGCAACGAGGGCAAGGGCGAGAGCGTGTGGCTGGGCTGGTTCCTGTTCGCGAACCTCGAATCGTTCGCCGACCTGGCGCGGGCGCGCGGCGACTGGGATTTCGCCGAGTTGTGCACGGCTCAGGCCGCCGGGCTTCGCACCCACATTGAAGCCGAAGCCTGGGACGGGGCCTGGTACCGGCGCGCCTGGTTCGACAATGGCACCCCGCTGGGTTCGTCGGCCAACGAAGAGTGCCAGATCGATTCGATCAGCCAGAGCTGGGCGGTGCTTTCCGGGGGCGGCGATCCCACGCGTGCCCGGCAGGCGATGACGGCAGTTGACCAGCGCCTGGTGCGACGCGACGAGCGGATCATCCAGCTGCTCGATCCGCCCTTCGACAAATCCGATCTGGAGCCGGGGTACATCAAGGGCTACATCCCCGGCGTGCGCGAGAACGGAGGCCAATACACCCATGCCGCGATCTGGACCACGATGGCATTCGCCATGATGGGCGACACGGAACGCGCCTGGGAATTTTTCGCCATGCTCAATCCCGTCCACCACGGCAGTACGCGGGAGGCGATCGAACGCTACCGGGTTGAGCCCTACGTGATGTGCGCGGACATCTACGGTACGTCACCGCACACCGGCCGTGGCGGGTGGACGTGGTATACCGGAGCGGCGGGCTGGATGTACCGGCTGACGGTCGAGACCCTGCTCGGCCTGCGCCTGGAAGTGGACCATCTGCGTATCGCTCCCTGCGTTCCCGCGGATTGGGACTCGTACCGCATCCACTACCGCTACCGCGAGACGGTCTACCACATCACCGTCCGGCGTGTCGGTGAACCGTCGGGTCAGACGACCTGTATGACCGTGGACGGCGTCGAGCGTCCGGATGCGCGCATTCCATTGGTGGACGACCGCCAAGAGCATCACGTCGAAGTCCATCTCGCTCGGACTCTGGGGTCGGACCAAGACAAGTCATTGTTAAATGAAGAAAAATAGGGCAATAACCGAGCGAATTTTGGCCTTATACGGCCGTTTTGGGTGGCCAAAACAGCCGTATAAGCGAAGGCGAGGAGCGCGCCGGCCATTCTCCAGGGCGGATGAACCCGGTGTCGTTGGATGTACACTGGCGAGACGAGACCATTGCACGGGTGTCATAGTGATCGCAGCAGAGGCGCAAGCGAGGACCTGGCTGGCGAAGATCGCGGCCGTCACGAAGAGGGTCTTGCTGTTCCCGCCAGCGATTGCCGTGTTCGGCTACCTCGGGCTGGTCGCCCCCTTGTCCGTGCTCGCTGGCTGCGGCGGCACCGCCGAACGGCCGGCGCTCGTTCCTGGTGACAACGTGTCGGAACACCTGGTGGCGGCGGACGGCTTTCCGCTCCCGCTCCGGCACTGGCCCGCCCCCAGCGCACCGCAACGTATCGCTCTTGGGGTGCATGGATTCGGGGATTACGGCGGCGGCTTCGAGACGCTGGCGAAGGCCCTGAACGAAGCAGGTATCGGCTTCTATGCCTACGACCAGCGCGGTTTTGGCAGCAACCCGGAACCCGGAATCTGGCCCGGGGCGGACGTGTTGACGGATGACCTGCGGGACGTGGCGGCAATTCTGCGGGAACGCCACCCCGGGCTGCCGCTGTACGTCGTTGGCAAGAGCATGGGCGGTGCCGTAACGATCCTCGCCATGACCTCCGAGCCGCCGCCGCAAGTGGACGGCGTGGTGCTGATCGCTCCCGCCGTGTGGGGCCCGGACACCATGCCCTGGTACCAGCGCCTTGGCCTAGAGCTCGGCACCCAGGTGGCGCCTGGGCTGGAGCTCTCGGCCGAGCTGGCGCAGGGCCTGGGAATCGAGCCGTCGGACAAGCAGGAAGTGATCGATGCGCTGCGCGAGGATCCCCTGGTGCAGCGCTCCGCTCGAGTAGACACCATGGAAGGGCTGACCCAACTGATGGGCGATGCCCAGGCCGCGGTGGCGCAGTTCACCGGCCCGGCGCTGGTCCTCTATGGCGAGCGCGACGAGGTCATTCCTGCCGAACCGGTCTGCCTGATGTTCCGCAAGTTCTCCGACGACCCGGAGAGCCAGCTACGCTTCGTGCTCTACCCGGAGGGTTACCACATGCTGACGCGTTACAGCGGCGCGGCGCGAACGCACGCGGATATTGGCGCCTGGCTGCATGACGCCGAAGCCCCGCTTCCCTCCGGAGAGGAGACGAGCCGGGAGGCCGCCCTGACCCGACTCTGCGCGCAGTGAGCACCCCAGCATCCGCGGGCCGGACGCACGCCGCATTGTAGACGCCCGTAATTCTGGACCGGTGTTTTGACTACCGCGTCTCGCGCGGCGCGTGTTCCAGGTCCAGCGCGCTGCCACAAACGATGATCACCGACACTGCCAGGAAGAGCGCCGGAACAAGAACGGTACGTTTGGCGAACGGCATCCTCGAACTCGCTGGTTACCTACCCCTGGTTACACTAGTGGGTCGCCCACGGAGTTCGGTGCCTGGGATGGTGCCTGCGAAATCACATTAAGGACGAAAACCGAATCCTTTTAAAACAGTAGTCTATGACGTTTTCTTCGTGTTCTGCATGCTCCCCATGACGACATCCTCCACGTCCAGACCTGGGTCGTCCGCCGGGCCTGAATTCTTCGAGGCGCTCTCGAGTTGATGCTGCCACAGGCGGCGGTAGGCGCCGTCCCGGGTGAGCAACTGGTCGTGCGTGCCCTGTTCGATCACGCGGCCATGCTCCAGCACGACGATGTTGTCGGCATCCATCACCGTGGACAGCCGGTGCGCGATCACCAGCGTGGTGCGCCGCGCCGCGACTTCGTTGAGTGCCGCCAGGATCGCCTTTTCGGAACCCGAATCCAGGGAGGAGGTCGCCTCGTCGAAGACCAGGATCGGGGGATCCTTCAGCAGCATGCGGGCGATGGCGATGCGCTGCTTCTCACCGCCCGAGACCTTCAGCCCGCGTTCGCCGACGACGGTGTCCAGCCCCCTCGGCAGGCGTTGGATGAAGTCATCGAGGTGAGCGAGGCGCACGGCCTGCTGGATTTCCTCCTGGCTCGCTCCCGGTCGCCCGTAGGCGATGTTGTAGCCGATGCTCTCGTTGAACAGCACGGTGTCCTGCGGCACCACGCCGATTGCCTGACGCAGGCTCTGCTGCGTGACGTCGCGGATGTCCTGACCGTCGATGGCGATCCGGCCCTGATCGACGTCATAGAAGCGGAACAGCAGTCTGGACAGGGTGGACTTGCCCGCGCCGCTGGGACCCACCACCGCGACCTTGTGTCCCGCCGGTATCTCGAGCGAGACCCCCTCCAGAATCGAACGCTCGGGATGGTAGCGAAAGTGGACATCCTCGAATCGAACCCTGCCGGCGGTGACCTCGAGGTCCTTCGCGCCGGGCCGGTCCTCCACCTTCACGGGTTTCTCCAGCAGCCCGAACAGGCGTTCGATGTTGGCCAGGGACTGGCGGATCTCGCGGTAGACGAAGCCGAGAAAGTTGAGCGGGATGAAGAGCTGGATCATGTAGGCGTTGACCATGACCAGGTCACCGAGCGTCATGGTCCCGGCGGCGACCTGGCGCGCGGCCAGGATCATCATCACCGTGATCGTGGCCGCGATGATCAGGGCCTGTCCGCTGTTCAGCAGCACCAGCGACAAGACGTTCTTCGTGCGTGCCTGTTCCCAGGCGGCCAGTCCCTTGTCGTAGCTCTCCGCCTCGAACCGCTCGTTGCCGAAGTACTTGACGGTCTCGTAGTTGAGCAAGCTGTCGATGGCGCGGGTGTTGGACTCGTTGTCGCGCAGGTTGGCCTCCCGCACGAAGCGGGTGCGCCACTCGGTGATCACCACCGAATAGGCGACGTAGACGCCGACGGCCACGAAGATCGTGAACATGAAGATCGGACCGACGGCGAACAGCAGGATCACCGCCACCATCAGGATCTCAAGCAGCGTGGGCAGGATGTTGAACACCATGAAGCGGAGCAGGAAGCTGATCCCCCGCGTACCGCGCTCGATATCCCGCGACAGGCCGCCGGTCTCGCGCGACAGGTGAAAGCCCAGCTCCAGCCGGTGCAGGTGCTGGAAGACCGCGAGCGCGGCCCGCCGCATCGCCCGGTCGGCGACACGCACGAAGACGGCGTCACGCAGTTCGCCGAAGAAGGTGGAGGAGAAGCGCAGCAGACCGTAGGCGACCAGCAGGGCCAGCGGAACCGTCAGCATCACATCGGGGCCCGCGCCCTCGAAATGGTCCACGATGTACTTCAGCGCCAGTGGCACCATCACGTTGGCGAGCTTGGCCAGCGCCATCAGGCCCAGGGCCAGGAACAGGCGCCCGCGAAACTCCGCCAGGTAAGGCAGCAGGCTGCGGATGATGCGCCAGTTCAGCGGCCCTTCGGGCGCATCGACGAGCGAGGCGTGCCCACGCATGGCAGAATTCCCGGTTCTGAGAACGGATGGAGGCCGCACACTCTAGGCGGGGCAGGCGGCTGGGTCCAGTGTGCCCCTGGGCTGCAGGTCTTGCGGGCCAGGAATCAACGACGAGACGGATAAGAGCTTCCAGGGACGGGAGAACGACGATGTGGAATCCAGATGAAAAAAACCTTCCAGTGCCGAACGGCGGCGTGAATCCGGAACGCGGGTCCGCGCTGCCCCATGCGCCTTCCCCGGCGGCGTCCGGGCCGGCTGTGGACGACCCGCAGCGGATTCTCGCCGAGATCTTCGGCTATCCAAGTTTCCGCGGGGAACAGCGCGCGATCATCGACTGCGTGATCGGCGGAGACGATGCCCTGGTGCTGATGCCCACCGGCGGCGGGAAATCGCTTTGTTACCAGATTCCGGCGCTGGCCCGGCCGGGCTGTGGCGTCGTGGTCTCGCCGTTGATCGCGTTGATGCAGGACCAGGTGGCGGCCCTGCGTCAGAGCGGCGTGCGCGCGGCGGCGCTGAATTCGGCCCAGCCGGCGGCAGACATCCGCGCTACGGAACGCGCGCTGGCTGCCGGAGAACTGGACCTGGTCTATATTGCGCCGGAGCGCCTGGTCTTGCCGCGTACGCTCGACTTGCTTGAGCAATGCGCAATCGCCCTGTTCGCGATCGACGAGGCCCACTGCGTTTCGCAGTGGGGACATGACTTCCGGCCCGAGTACATCCAGCTCTCGGTGCTTGCGGAGCGCTTCCCGACCGTGCCCCGCCTTGCCCTGACCGCCACCGCCGACGGCCCGACCCGGCGCGAGATCGTCTCCCGGCTGGGACTGTCCCGGGCGCGGCAGTTCATCAGCCGCTTCGACCGGCCGAACATCCGCTACCGCATCGCCCAGTCCGATGCCGGGGGCGGCAGTGCCCGGAACCGCCTGCTGCGCTTCATCCAGGACGAACACCCGGGCGAGGCCGGGATCGTCTACTGCCTCTCGCGCAAGCGTGTCGATGCCATCGCGGACTGGCTGCGCAGCCAGGGGCTCGTGGCGTTGCCCTATCACGCCGGGCTGGCATCGGCGGAGCGCGAACGCAATCAGACCCGATTCCTGAAGGAGGAGGGGGTCATCATGGTCGCGACCATCGCCTTCGGCATGGGCATCGACAAGCCGAACGTTCGCTTCGTCGCGCATCTGAATCTGCCCAAGAGTGTCGAGGCCTATTACCAGGAGACCGGCCGCGCGGGACGCGACGGTCTGCCCGCCAACGCCTGGATGCTCTACGGGTTGCAGGACGTGATCACCCTGCGCCAGATGCTGGAGCAGTCGACCGCCGACGACGGACACAAGCGCGTGGAGCGGCACAAGCTGGAGGCGATGCTCGGTCTGTGCGAGCTCACCACCTGCCGGCGCCAGGCCTTGCTGGCCTATTTCGGCGACGAACTTCCCGAGCCCTGCGGCAACTGCGATACCTGTCTGGACCCGCCCGCGACCTGGGATGCGACGGTTCCGGCGCAGAAGGCCCTGTCCTGCGTCTACCGCACCGGGGAGCGGTTCGGCGTGAACCACCTGGTCGATGTGCTTCGGGGCAGGGACAATGCGCGTATCCGGGGCTTCGGCCATCATCAGTTGAGCACCTTCGGAATCGGCGCGGACATCGAGACCAACGAGTGGCGGGGGATCTTTCGGCAACTGATCGCGCGTGGTTTGCTGCGGGTGGATGTCGAGGGTTACGGCGGTCTGAAGCTGGACGCGTCCAGCCGCCCGCTGCTGCGGGGCGAGGCCACGGTTCACCTGCGCCGGGAGGCCAGACCCGTCCGGGCTTCCCGGAGGTCCTCGAGCCACACCCGGGTCACCGCCGAGGACTTCGATATTGCCGACCAGGCGCTCTGGGAGGCGCTGCGGGCTTGCCGCAGGCGCCTGGCCGACGCCCAGGGTGTGCCACCCTATGTGATCTTTCACGACGCCACCTTGAGCGAGATGGTGCAACTCGCACCCACCACGCTGGAGCAGATGGCGGCCATATCGGGGGTGGGAGTGGCGAAGCTGGAGCGCTACGGGGATGAATTCCTGGCGGTCATCCGTCTTCATCGAGATGTATAGTGCATCCGTCGTCACAGCACCCGGGGACTCTCCAGTGAACGAAAACACCTTCCTGCAAGGCTTCCATGACCTGCGCGACGGGCATGTCCTGATCACGCCGGAGCAGGCCAGCCGATTTGCCAAGGAGGTTGCGGGTGACTTCAATCCGATCCACGATCCCGACTCCCGGCGCTTCTGCGTTCCCGGTGACCTGCTGTTCGCCCTGGTCCTCGCGCGCTACGGCGTGAGCGCCTCCATGCGCTGCCGCTTCGTCGGCATGGTCGGGGAAGGGGTGCCGCTGGTCTTTCCCGAGAATCCCGGTTCCCGCTTCATGATCAGCGACACGCAGGGCAGGAATTATCTCGAGGTCGAGCGCGAGGGTCCGGTCGTCACCGACCCCTACACCATCGAGGCCCTGACCCGCAGTTACGTCGCCTTCTCGGGCCAGAACTTCCCGCACGTGCTGGTGCCGTTGATGGAGAAACATGCGGTCATGGTCAATCCCGCCCGACCGCTGGTGATCTACGAGCGGATGTCACTGGAGGTGCTGACCCCGGTAGGCAGCCTGACCGAAACCGTCCAGCCGACCCTCGGTGGCGCCGAGATGAAGGTGGATGGCAAGCGCGGCGATGTGCGCCTCGACTATGCCCTCTGTGTCGAGGGTGAACCCTTTGCCACCGGCAGCAAACATCTCGTGCTCAGCGGACTGAGACCCTATGATGCCGCGGTCATGAACGACATGGTCGCGGAGTACGCCGGCTGGAAGGACGCCTACCGGGTGGCCTGAGGACGCGGTTCGACGCCCCGGTGGGGCTGCGACCTGATTGCACCGAAGCGGTGCGGTGGATTCGTCGGTGGCGGGCGCCTGCTGCACCAATATGGGGCGCTCCGGGAAGGAACCCCCTCTGCCTGCGTGGCTTTGTGATTGGTCCGCAACTTGCAGACAGGGCGGCAGGGCCGGAAGCCGAGGATGCTGATCCATGCTGTTAGTGCGTTTGTGCGGGGATACCGTGCCCAAAAGCTGGAACCGCTGGGGCCGTCCCCTGAGCCGGGAATCGCACAGGATCTGGGCGTTCCCGCTGCCGGAGATGATGGATCTCGCCGATCTGGTCGAAGCGCTGGCAGTGGAAACGCCGCCGGAGTTCCTGTCCGACTGTCTCGCGGTCTGGATCAACCCGGACTTCGATGGCCGCCTGCCACTCTCCGTTCTCGACGAGCTGGAATCCCTGAGCGTCCTGCACACCCGCCTGCACGAGCCGTGGATCATGGGGGAACTCGGGCACCTGCTGACGCCCTGCTTCCAGGCCATCGTGCAACTCGGGGATACTGGCGAATTACTCGGCTACCAGATGCCCTGCAGGCTCGAACACCCGGATCGTGGCCCGATCGCCACGAAGGATCTCCACCGCATCGCCCGTCATGCGCGGCGTCTGGAGGCTGTCGAACAGGCATGCCAGATCAGTGCGCTGGTCCGAAAGTCGGAATCGCTGCCGAAGGGCGTGCCGGCCTTCATCAGCGTCCTCCCGCACTCCCTTCTGCGGCAGGATTTGCACCGCCACCCTTCCTATACCTGCCTGGAACGTCTGGGTCTCGACCCGGAGGACATCGTGATCGAGGTCAGGCAGCAGGGGCCGATGGGGGACATCGACAGCCTGGTCAACAGCTGCGGCACGCTCCGCAGCATGGGTTTTCGGATCGCCCTGGCCGAGGTCGGTGCGGGACTCGGCCAGGTCGGTTTGATGGCTGGCCTGGAACCCGATTTCGTCCGTCTCGATACCGGGCTCATCCGCGACGCGCAGGTGTCGGCTGCCGGGGCCTCGCTCTTCGACGGGCTGGTGGCCACAGCGCGCAATCTGGGCGCGGCTACCGTGGCTGACGGCCTCCGCACCCTGGAGGACCTGCGCCTTTGCAGGGAGCTGGGCGTGGATTATGGGCAGGGCGACCTGGTCGGGCCCTGCGCGACGGTCCCGACCGCCCCGGTGCCGCTACCCGCTACCGCGCCTCGCTAGAGCTCACGATTGCTCGAATCCGGCTTGCCAAGCGGGCGGTCGGTTGCGCAACATGGTACCTGCGATGAAACCGTTCAGGATTGAGGCTCGATGTTGATGAACTCATCGAGAACCGCAAGGTTCTTGATCGCGGCGATACTTCCGATGCTCTTGCTTGCGGGTCCGGCGGCGGCGTCCTTCGATCTGCTTCCGGAGCCGGTGCAGGCGGCCATGCGTGCCCAGAACCTCCCGCCGGACGCCGTCGGGCTGTGGGTGCAGCGGGTAGGCGATCCTACGCCACTGGCCCGGCTGAACCCGCGCAGGCCCTTCAACCCGGCTTCCACGATCAAGCTGGCGACCACCCTGGCCGCGCTGTCCGAACTGGGTCCCAGCCACACCTGGACCACCACGATCTACGCCACGGGTCCGGTGCGCGATGGCGTGCTCAAGGGTGACCTGGTGCTGCGCGGCACCGGTGATCCGGGGATGGTCAGCGAGGAACACTGGCGCATGCTGGGGGCGCTGCGCCGCACCGGACTACGCCGCATCGAGGGCAACGTGTACCTCGATGCCAGCCATTTTCACCTTCCGCTGGAAGATCCCGGCGCGTTCGACGGCCAGCCCTTGCGCGCCTACAACCAGCCGCCGCATGCGCTGCACGTGAATGCCAACGCGCTGCGTTTTCACGTGCTCCCGGATCCGGAAGGCCGGGGCATCCGGGTCGAGTCGGACCCGCCGCTTCCCGGCCTGGAGATCGTCAACCAGCTGCGGGGCGTCCAGGGCGGTTGCGGCGGCTGGCTGCGAGGCATTCGATATGAGGTCGACAACGGCAGCGCCCCGCCGCGGGTGATCTTCTCCGGCGACTACCCTGTCAACTGCGGCAACTACGAACTGCTGCGTACCGCGATCACGCCGGAATCCTATAATCGCGGGCTCTTTCGGCTGCATTGGGGGCAGTGGGGCGGGGAGCTTCTTGGCGACGTCCGCTATGGCGTGCTCGAAGCCCTGCGTGAGCCGCCGTTGCTGGTGCACGAATCCCGTCCTCTCGGCGACATCATCCGGGTGGCGAACAAGTGGAGTTCGAACGTGGTGACGCGGCACCTGGCCCTGACGCTCGGCGCGGAGCGCATGGGTCCTCCGGCCACCGTCGAGAAGTCCCGGGAGGCCATCTACGAGGTGCTGGCAGGTCTCGGTGTGGATGTCGGCGGGATGATCGTGGACAACGGTTCCGGGCTCAGCCGGCATGCCCGCATGACGCCCGAGCAGTTGGCGCAGGTGCTGCAGGCCGGCTGGGACAGCCCCTGGCGTCCCGAGTTCGTATCCTCACTCGCGATCGCCGGCCTGGATGGTACATTGCGCCGGCGCTTCAGTAATGGGCCGGAGACTGGCCGCATGCATCTGAAGACGGGTCATCTCAACCAGGTCTCGGCGGTGGCCGGCTATGTCCGCAACCGCAGTAACGAGGACGTGATGGTGGTGCTGCTCGTCAACCACGCCACCGCACACCAGGGAGCCGGCACCAGCCTGCAGGAGGCCGTGCTGCGCTGGGTCCATAATCTCTGAAAAGCCCCTGCCGTCAGTGCCGCTCGAGCTTGCCGAGTTCAGCAAGCAGCGACAGCACCAGTGATTCGCCTTGGGCGCCCATCCCCTTGCACAGCTTTTCGGGATCCCTTTCACCATCGACAAGGCGCTTGGTGATGCCTCCGATGCGGGCCATGTCCCCGCCCGCCCGGGTCATCTGCTCGGCCATCTGCGACAGCCAATGCAGCGACTGTGCATCGCCATGACTGGCCGCGTGGATCATTTGCGCCAGACCGGGTGCGGCTTGCGTGGGATCGGCGGCCGCCTCCGGGTCGGGCAGCGTGGCGGGATCCTGGATACCAGCCAGGATTGCCGTCAGGATCACCGTGTCTTCCTCGTCCAGCCCGCGCAGCAGGGAGGTGTCCCGCTCGCCGTTGAGGACGCGGCGGATGCGCGGAACGAGTTCGGTCCAGCCCTGCTGTTGGGCATGTGCGAGCACCGGGTCCAGTTCGGCGCGGGCGCTGACATTCTGGGCGGCCTGCACGACCAGGCGGATCAGGCTGGCATGGGCGAGGCGGATCTGTTGATCCCGGGGAGAGAGTGTCATGGCGTTGTCGGGGTCATCGGCATGTCTGCGATCCCGACGATAACGCAGATTGCCGTTCGGGGCGAGGCTGCGATGGCCCCTTGCTGTGCGTTCCCGGTCGGCCTCGGGCACAATAAGCACTTGGGGACATGCGCTGAGGAACGTAGCGGTGGAAGAGCAGATGACGATGGGTCTCTGGTTGCTCATGATCTTGCTGGCGGTGGTGCTGGCGGGCCTGCTTGGTTTCTGGATCGGGCGCACCACGAGCCACGAGCGACGCTTGATTCGTGAGTTGGAGGCCGAGCTCGACAACCGCATGCAGGAACTCAATCGCTATCGGAGCGCCGTGAATCAGCACTTCGACCGCACGGCGACCCTGTTCGCAGGCATGGCAGGAGCCTACCGGGATCTTTACCATCACCTCGCCGAGAGCTGCGAGGAACTCGCGGACAAGCCGACCCGGGAGCGTCTCGAAGATCGCGCCGGGCGGTTGCTGGCCAACGTTCCCGTACGTGAAAATCGCGAGGGCAAGCCTGGCGCCGGTGCAAGCGAACGTGAAATCGAAGTGAAGCCCCCACGCCCCGATTGACGTAGGAGCGGCCTCCGGCCGCGATTCGCCCTTGTGCAACCTCTCCTCGGCGAATCGCGGCCGGAGGCCGCTCCAACGCGCGATCCGTCTGACCGTGGGTCGCGGCCGGAGGCCGCTGCTACGCGCGATCCGTCTGGCCGTGGATCGCGGCCGGAGGCCGCTCCTACGCGCGACCCGTCTGGCCGGAGGCCGCTGCTACAGGCGCTGGATGCGGTCGAGCTGGGCGTTCAATTCGGCGCGCGCCGCGCGCATCTCCGCGACCCGGCTGCGTTCCTTGGTCACGACCTCCGCCGGCGCGCGGGCGACGAAACTCTCGTTGCCGAGACGTGCCTCGCTCTGCTCGAGGTTCCTGTCCAGCTTGCCGATCTCCTTCTCCAGGCGCGCGATCTCTGCGTCCTTGTCGATCAGTCCCGCCAGCGGTATCAGCAGGCGCATCTCGCCGACCAGAGAAAGCGCCGATTCCGGGGCCTCCTCGTCGGCGTTGAGCCAGGTGACCGACTCGGGCCTGGCCAGGAAGTCGAGCAGGGCTCGGTGCTCCAGGTAACGGGACTGGTCGACCTCCGACCAGTTCTGGATCAGCACCGGCACGGGCTTGCCGGGGGCGATGTCCATCTCTGCGCGGATCCGGCGCAGCCCGGTGATGAATCCGCGCACCCACTCCAGTTCCTGCCCGGCATCGTGGTCGGCCGGAAACGCGTCGGCGTCGACCCAGGGCCGCTCGACCAGGAACCGGGCCTCGATTCCGGCCGGCGCCTTCACGTCGTTCCAGATCGCCTCGGTGATGAACGGCATCATCGGGTGCAGCAGGCGCAGCAGGGCTTCGAGCACCTGCACCAGCGTGTGCCGCGTCGCTCGCTTCGCCGCCCCGTCGGCGTCGCCATTCAGCACCGGCTTGGTCAGTTCCAGGTACCAGTCGCAGTAGTCATGCCAGGTGAAGTCGTACAGCGCCTGGGCGGCGAGGTCGAAGCGGTAGGCATCGTAGTGTGCAGTCACGGTCGCGGCGGTGGCGCGCAGCCGGTCCTGAATCCAGCGGTCGGCCAGCGTCGGCAGGCGCAGCTCCTCACCGAGGCCGGTGTCCTGCCCCTCGACATTCATCAGCACGAAGCGCGCGGCGTTCCACAGCTTGTTGCAGAAGTTGCGATAACCCTCGATACGACCCAGATCGAACTTGATGTCGCGGCCGGTGGTGGCCAGTGCCGACAGCGTGAAGCGCAGCGCGTCCGTGCCGAAGGCGGGGATGCCCTCGGGGAACTGGCCGCGCGTGGCCTTGGCGATCTTCTTCGCCATCTGCGGCTGCATCAGGCCGGTGGTGCGTTTCTCCAGCAGGGCGTCCAGCGTGATGCCGTCGATCAGGTCGATCGGGTCCAGCACGTTGCCCTTGGACTTGGACATCTTCTGTCCCTCCGCGTCGCGGATCAGGCCCGTGATGTAGATCTCGCGGAAGGGCACGTCGTCCATGAACTTCAGGCCCATCATGATCATTCGGGCGACCCAGAAGAAGATGATGTCGAAACCGGTGACCAGCACGCTGGTCGGGTAGAAACGCCGCAGTTCCGGGGTCTCCTCCGGCCACCCAAGCGTCGAGAACGGCCACAGTGCGGAGCTGAACCAGGTGTCGAGCACGTCCTCGTCCTGGCGCAGCACGACCTGCGGCCAGATCCCGTGACGCTCGCGCACCTCGGCCTCGGAGCGGCCGACGTAGATGTTGCCGTCGTCGTCGTACCAGGCCGGAATGCGATGGCCCCACCAGATCTGGCGCGAGATGCACCAGTCCTCGATATTGCGCATCCACTCGAAGTAGGTCTTGGACCAGTTCTCCGGCACGAAGCGGATGCGGCCGTCTTCCACGGCCCGGATCGCGGGCTCCGCCAGCGGGCCGACCTTCACGTACCACTGATCGGTCAGGTAGGGCTCGATCACCGCACCGCTGCGGTCGCCGCGCGGGACCATCAGTTTATGATCGGCAATCTTCTCGATCAGCCCCAGCGCGTCGAGGTCGTCGACGATGCGCTTGCGTGCCTCGAAGCGGTCCAGTCCCTGGTAGGCCTCCGGGGCATTCTCGTTCAGGCGGGCGTCGATGGTGAAGATGTTGATCAGGGGCAGATCATGCCTGGCGCCGACGGCGTTGTCGTTGAAGTCGTGCGCCGGCGTGATCTTCACGCAGCCGGTGCCGAACTCGGGGTCGACGTAGTCGTCCGCGATCACCGGGATGCGGCGGCCGGTGAGTGGCAGTTCGACCTGCTGGCCAACCAGGTGCCGATACCGTTCGTCCTCGGGATGGACTGCGACCGCAGTGTCACCGAGCATGGTCTCGGGTCGGGTCGTCGCCACCACGAGGTGCCCGGAGCCGTCGGCCAGCGGATAGCGGAAGTGCCAGAGCGAGCCCTGTTCCTCCTCGGACAGCACCTCGAGATCGGAGACCGCGGTATGCAGCACCGGGTCCCAGTTCACCAGCCGCTTGCCCCGGTAGATCAGACCTTCCTCGTGCAGGCGCACGAAGACCTCGGTGACCGCGTTGGACAGCCCCGCGTCCATCGTGAAACGCTCGCGCGACCAGTCGATGGAGTTGCCAAGCCGGCGCATCTGGCTGGAGATCGATCCGCCGGAGTGCTCCTTCCAATCCCAGACGGCCTTCAGGAAGTCCTCCCGCCCGAGATCGTGGCGCGTCTTGCCTTCCGCCGCGAGTCGGCGTTCCACCACCATCTGGGTGGCGATGCCGGCGTGATCGGTGCCCCCTTGCCAGAGCGTTGCGTCGCCGCGCATGCGACGGTGGCGGATCAGTGCGTCCATCAGGGTGTGCTGAAACGCGTGCCCCATGTGCAGCGTGCCGGTGACGTTCGGCGGCGGGAGCAGGATGCAGTAGGGCGGGGCATTTTCGTCCCGGCCCGCGAAGCAGCCGTTCTCTTCCCACTGCCGGTACAGGGCCTGCTCGATCGCGCGGGGGTCGAAACTCTTGTCCATGAAGGGCCCGGGGCTTGGAATCAGCAGCGGATTATAACGGTTGAGGGGGCGGGGTGTTCCCTGCGGCCAAGGAGAATCCGTGGATAGCGATGCGCGCAGCGCTTGAATGCGTTGCGCAGATATAAATCGATAGTTGCAAAATAGGTCAACATGGTCTAACTTTGAACTGTAGGGTTGTTGTTCTAGTGATGGATCTCCTCCAGGTGGTGGCTTGTTTCGGCCCCGGTTCTTCCGGGGTCCTTCTTTTTTGATCAGCGGTTGCCTGCATCACGTACGGGGCTGCGTCGATGCAGTCCTGGTGAGGTATATCGTGCGATCAAGGGCGGCGCAGGATGCGCTGGTCAAAGCGACTCCTGGTCGTCACGGGAGCGGCGCAGGGAATGCGCTCCTGCGCAACGCTCTCCCCCGGCATACCCGTACCCTGTGAGAGGCGAGCCCTCTCGGCGAACGAAACGCGGTAAACCTTCGCCCAGAGGCTGGCCTCCCACAGCCGAAGTGCCGGGGCCGACGCTGTGTTGCGCCCATGGGTGGGTGCGAGACCCGTCGGGTTATGGCCTTTGGGCTAACCCCCCCTACCGTTTGCAGCTTTCATCGTCAATGGCAGCGAATCGCCG
>PUOZ01000210.1 GCA_003553165.1 Thioalkalivibrio sp. | reverse complement strand
GTGTGCGAAACCGCCGACCCGGCCGTACTTCTCCGCGGCCGCCACGAAGTCGAGGTAGGTGTAGGCATGTGATTTCTTGCCGCCGGCCTCGATGCCGAAGTGCTTCAGCAGGGCCTCGCCGACCAGATGCGGCGGCTGGTTGCGCATGCTGCCCACACCGATATTGATATTGGGCTCGCGGAAGAAAATCGGGTTCAACTGCCCGTGACAGTCGGTGTAATGCAGCAGGCTCACGTTTCCATAGCGCGGTAGCTCGTACATGTTGCCACGGCCGCCGTGGCTGCTGGCAAGACCCGTGAGGGGGAAGCCGGCGACGCTGGCGGCGGCGATCATTTGAAGGAATTCACGGCGGTTGACTTGCATCGGTTCTCTACCTCCTGGTGGATGGGAATCACTTCGAGCGCGGGGGAATGGGCGCGAACACCTTACCTGACGCGTGGAGGCCGCGCTTCATTCCACGGGAAGGCGCCTTGCCGGCGAACTGTCATGGCCCTGCGCCGCCCCTGACGGTGCAACGCCGCAGACTGTCGGTCGGCTCAACCCGAAGGGCGTACCTGACGCGACTGACTTTCACGTCAACGGGAGTCCTGGCGCGCCACCTGACGGGCCGTGTCGCGCTTGTGTTCGATACGCTCGACGTCCCGCGAGGTTGCATCGCGGGCCACGAGTGCGTCGTCGAACTGGCGGACCGCCTCGTCGTACTGACCACGGTGGAAGAAATACTCGGCCATCGCCTCGCGGCTGACCGCGATGCGTCCGTCGGCATCGGCCGCGTCGGCCTTCAGTCGGAGCAGATGCGGATCGGGGGTGGACTGCCGGCGTAGTACCTGCTCCACCATCCGCACCGCTTCGCGATGCTGGTTCGCCTCGTGATACGTGCGGGCCCGGAGGGACCCGATGACGGGATGGCCCGGATAAACCGAGTCCAGTTGTCCGAGCTGCTCCAGCGCCTCCGCGAACCGGTCCTGCCGGCGCAGTAACGAGATTTCGGCCAGAGCCAGTACGAGCGTGGGCGCCTCGCTCGCCGGGACTCGGTTCAGCAGCTGCCCGGCGGCGTCGGTCTGCCCGAGTTCGAGGTGGGCGAGCGCCGCCTCGTACAACTGCACGGGGCTGTGTCTGCGCCGGGCCTCGTGATCCCGGACGCTGCGCCGGGGATCGGACAGGGCGCGCACACGGGCCTGCATCCAGTCGAAGAGACCGGTGTCGTCGCGGGTGAAGTCGCCTGGAATCTGTTCGGCGCGGCCGCGCGCATCGCTGATGCGGCCAAGGGTCACGGGATGGGTGCGCAGGTATTCGGGAACCGCGTCGTGGGCTCCCCGCGTCAACTCCTGCATGCGTTCGAAGAAATCGGCCATCGCATGCGGATCGAACCCGGCGGAAGTGAGGATCTGGATGCCCACGCGGTCGGCCTCGGCCTCGTTGCTGCGGGTGTAATCGATCTGCGATTGCATCCCGAAGGCCAGGCCGCCGGCGATGGCGGCCTGGCCGAGCTCGGGGTCGATGCTGGCAGCAAGGATTCCCGCCAGGATTGCGAGCCCGGTGGTGAAGTTGATGTCGCGTCCGCGGGCATACATGCGCGCGATGTGGCGCTGGGTGATGTGCGCGATTTCGTGTGCGATGACGGCGGCCAGTTCGGCCTCGTCCCTGGCGGCAAGGATCAGGCCCGTGTGCATGCCGACGATTCCGCCCGGCATCGCAAAGGCGTTGACCTGGTTGTTGTCGATGGTCAGGAAATGAAAGGTTCCGGAGGCGTCCGGCGCATTCGAGACCAGGCGGTGACCCAGTGCATCGATATAAAACGCGACCTCCGGGTCGTCCACCAGAGGCATGACCCGACGGATTTCCCGCAGCAGCGACCGGCCGAGTTCGAGTTCCTCGCTGGGGGTCAGGAGGCCGCCGGAGGCGTCACCGAGTTCAGGCAGGCGCCCCGACTGTCCGTGGGCGACCGTAAAGACCAGCCCGGCGAGAAGGAGCAGGCCTGCGAAAAGTCTTTTCATGCATCGAGGATCCGTCTTGGCGGACCCTCGATGTGCACAGGCCTCGGGGGCTGTTTACTTGCCCAGGCCTGGTGCCGACGAGTAGGTCCGCATGCTGTCGCGGGTCTCCCAGAGCTTGGGCTTGAGCATCGCCTCGGGGATCATGAAGCGTTTGCGGTCCAAGACCGGGTGCGTACGAACGATTTTGACCACGGCATCATAGCCAAGTTTAATCAGCAGGCCGACATCGGGACCGGAGGTGTGGCGCGCGATCATGTAGTCGTCCTCGGTCCGGTGCACATAGATGTTGGCGGGGCGCAACCGGCCTTCCCGGTTGCGCAGGGTGACGGCGTAATGGCCGTCCTTCGTGAACGCGGTCTTTTCCATGGCAGTCTCCTGGGCAGGGGTGGCATTCCGGAACCCGCGAAAGCTAGCACAGCACGGTCGGCAGGGCAGTTATCCCCATGGTTCACCGATCGTATATTGGAATCTGCTAATATGTGGAGTATTCTTGCCAGCTGCTCGTCTCGGGGCGTCTTGGGCCTTGAGCATCGATACACAATCCGGTTCCGTTTCTCGTGCGCCTGGGCTCGGAGGGCAGGTGGCTTGGAGGCGGACCCGACGAGAGGTGAGGCATGTTCGGAGTCGCGATTTCGGAAGTTACCCCGCAGACGCTGGAGGAATGGGACGCCGAGGGGCGTGAATACCGCCTGGTGGATGTACGCTCGATGGCGGAGACCGCGCGTGGCGTGCTGCCCCATGCTGAACTCATCCCCCTGCACCTGATTCCCCTTCGCAAGGACGAACTGGCCGGCGGCAAACCCGTGGTTCTGTACTGCCAGACCGGGGCACGCTCGGGGCAGGCTTGCGCCTTCCTGGCGCAGCAGGGCATCAGCGACGTGCACAACCTGGTGGGCGGCATCGTGGGCTGGGCCAGGGCCGGAAAGCCTATTGTCACGTCAAATTAGTACTTTCTTGTATTAGAATTCGTATTCGCCTATAAACCTGCCAACCTTTCTGAGATGCTGTACCGGTCTGGCGCAAGCGGATTGTGGCGGACCCCACCTTATCGACACACCGAGAAATAGAGAGGAGATAGACCAATGGCCAATTTCGACCAAGAGCTGGATGCGTCCGGCCTCAATTGCCCCCTTCCGATCCTGCGTGCGAAGAAGACGCTTTCATCGATGGACAGCGGCCAGGTGTTGCACATCATTGCCACCGACCCCGGTGCCGTGAAGGACTTCCAGGCCTTTGCCAAGCAGACCGGCAACGAGCTCCTGGAGCATCGCGAGGAAGGTGGGAAGTTCTTCTTCCTGATGAAGAAGGGCTGACCGGCTCGAGCAGAACCCCGGCGGCCGGTTCCGTCAGCGGGCCGGCCCCTTTTTTATCCGTAATAACCTACTAAAACGAACAACAAATCCGACGGTTACCCTGTGGTAAATGGATTCGCGAATTAGACTTGATCTAGCGTTTTCCCACAGGATTCCTGCATCGGCCAACAGCGAAGAGGTGCAACATGGCGACATATGCTGAGATGCAGCAGATCTTCGACGACATCCGTGGCGATTTCCGTTACGACCACGAGCTGAACGGTTGCCTGAACTGCGGGATCTGCACGGCGACCTGCCCCTCCGCCCAGTTCTACGACTACTCGCCCCGCGAGATCGTGCAACTACTGTGGACCGAAAACGTCGAACAGATCTACGACGCGATGCAGGAGAAGATCTGGGCCTGCGCTCAGTGCATGACCTGCGCCGCGCGCTGCCCGTTCAAGAACTCCCCCGGCGGCCTGGTCGCGATCATGCGCGAGGTCGCGATCAAGCATGAAATGCAGTCGGCCAAGGATGTTCTGCGCCCCTTCGGCCGCGTGATGCTGAAGCTGATCACCACCGGCAACCAGTTGTCGCCGGACATGATCCAGCCCGACCACTTCCCCGACTGGGGTCCGAACATCCAGAAGGTGGAAGGCGACCTGCGCATCCTGCGCAAGGCGATCCCGGTGAAGACCCTGCAGACCGTGGAGACCGCCTGGGAG
>PUOZ01000214.1 GCA_003553165.1 Thioalkalivibrio sp. | reverse complement strand
GTGGATCGCGACGAACCCGCGCCGCCCCTCTTCGGCCGCTGCGAGGTTGGCGTAGGGTAGACCCTGGCCAGCCTCGTCATCGGTCAAGCGTGGGAAGGTGCTGATCGCGGTGAGGCCATCGTCCGAGAGGACGGTGTTGGCGTTGTCGCCGGTGGTGGCGACGTTCAGTGCCACCGGGCGGCCGTTGTCGTCATTGTCCCGGTCACGGAAGGCACTCTTCTCCCCGGACCCTTCGTTGGTCCAGTCGTCCCTGTAGCCCCAGCCGATGTGCAGGCGCGGGCCGCCGTCGATGGAGATGTCGTTGGCCAGATGGTAGGGATTGCCTTGACCATCGAGGACCTGCCAACGCACCACCGGGGTTCCCTCGTACACCGCGTCTTCGACGCTGACCAGCGAGAACGCGAACTCCTCACGCTGGATACGCAGTTCCTCCAGACGTGCGCTTACGCCGTGGTAGGCATCTGGGCTCTGTTGATAACCCAGACCTGCAGTGACGATGTCACCGTGGCAGCTCGCACAATTTCCCAGAATGTTGGGATTGCCCGGAGCGTGAACCCCAAGCTGCACGTCAACGCCGCCAACGCTATGGCAGGTGCCGCAGGCTATGGCGACCGACGGATCCCGGCGATCCCAGCCACCGCCAAATCCATTCTCCGTGGCGTTGTGGCAGGAGGCGCAGTTGCTGTTTCCGGCCAGGGTGAAGTCCGGATAGCGGACATTTTCGTACTCGTATCCATCAACGGTATAGCCTTCGATACCGGTATGGATCTTGTGGATCATCACGTTGGCACTGATGCTTGCCCAACCGTTGGCCACAGGCGAGGACGCGTCGGCGTCGTAGGTGTAGGGGTTGTGGCAGTTGGAACAGACTGCGACGGCCGGCCGCTGCCCTCCATGGACGTTGTTGCGCGGGAAGGCCAGGCGGTCTCCGTGGCAGGTGTTGCACGAGGCCTGGGCGATCTGGTTCGTGGGAGCGGGATCGGCGGGTGCTCCGGCAAAACCGCCAATGCCGTTCAGGGTCACATCCGCGACTGCGGCAAACCGCACGTAGGTGTCGTCGCGGTCGCGACCGGTCACGCCAACGCGGTAGGTTCCGGCGAGATCCCAGGCACCGTCCGTATTGATCTCCGTCATGAGGCCATTGACGAAGTTGACGCAAGCCGTGTCTCCGGCGGCACAGTAGGTGGTCGGATCGGCCTCGCCCGAAGCTCTCCAGAGCGGGCTGTTGACGAAGTTGAGCGGGTTGTCGCGGTTGGTGGCGGTCCCTGCAAAGTTGCCTGCACTTCCCCAGCCGTTGTCACGATCACTGATGAAGGTGTAGGTGAACGTGGTCGCGGGCAATTGCCGGCCCCGGACAACCGGTCCACCTGTGGGATCGACGATGCCGCCTGTGAGGATCCTGTCATTCTGCTGACGAAGGTTGCCCCCTCGGATCACCCGTCCCTCGCCCGCCGCGGGACTGCCCCCTACTGCGCGCTGCAGCAGGTTGATCCAGGCGCCTTGCGCCGGAACCCATTTGGCGATGGTGAATTCGGCATGTACCGTCTCCAAGGCATAATCGATGATCTCGAAGGTCATCGTGACCTGGCCAGTGGCTGAATCGACCTGCACATCCGTCACGCTCGCGGCGTTGACGGAGGAGGGGCGCTTCGCCGAATGGTTCACTCCGGCCTGGAGCCCGTCGAGGCCGGCAGGCCCAGCCCCCGGGCGGAGGCCGCTATGGCAGCTGGTACAGCCTTCCTGGCCCTCGAAGTCCACGTGGGTGGCGAAGCCGTACATCTCTCCGCCGAGCGCGTCGATATGGCCGCGCACGAGGTCGAGGTCATCGCGGTTCTGATGGCACGAGTAGCACAGGGAGGCATTGGGCGAATCGACGCCGAACGCGGCCCCTGTAACCGTGACCGAGTCTTGGCCGGGCGGTCCGGGCGGCCCTGGCGGCCCCTGGGCACCATCGTCCCCGTCGCTGCCGCAACCGGCCAGACCCAGTGTCATGGCCAGGAGCACGGCGGCTGCCGCCGTGCCCAACAGGCCGTGTGTTCGTTGTCTTCTCTGCATGTCATCCTCCCCAGTGTGGAATCAAGACGGACGGGTCATGTGCCGTCGCGGTGAAACTCGAATCCTGCGTTGTTGTGAACTGCCCTCGAGGCGCCGGAGTGGTGGGTCTACGGGATCGGTCCAGATCCCACTGCAACCCGCCGGCGTTGCCGGAACGCAAACGGGCCGCACTCCACATTTCCCGTCATCTAGACGCGCCTCTTAGGGAACTTTTGTGCAAGAAGCGAGCCACTGTAGTGGTTGATAGGAATCAATGCCTTACGAGCGTGGTGGGTGCGGCGTGGATGTCAAAATGACAAACGGGCATGTCAAAGTGACAATGGAGGGCCTGGCCGTCGCCAAAGCTCGGTCCCCTGTGGGTGGCGAGCCCTCTCGGCGACCTTCGGCGACTAAGGGGGTGGGTGGCTCACAGCCCCCAGCGCTCGATCTTTCGGTAAAGGGTGCGCAGGCCGATGCCGAGGATGCGGGCCGCCTCCGGCTTGTCGCCGCCGGTCTGTTCCAGGGTCTCGGCGATCAGCTTGCGCTCCATGGCGGCGAGGGCGCCGCCCTGATCGGGGTCGTGCTGCATGGCCGCGCACTTGTTGAGCAGGTGCTCGGGCAGGTTGTCGAGGGTGATGACCTTGCCGGTGGAGGTCACCACCATGCTCTCGATGCAGTTCATCAATTCACGAACGTTGCCGGGCCACGCATGTTTGCGCATCAACTCCAGTACCTCGTCGCTGATGCCGTCGATGCCGCGGTTGTGTGTCTCGGCGTAGTGGCACAGGAAGTGGTTGCTCAGGATGTCGATGTCCTGACTGCGCTCGCGCAGCGGCGGCACCTTGAGCTTGACTACACATAACCGGTAGTAGAGATCTTCGCGAAATCGCCCTTCGGCAACGAGCTCCTCCAGGCGCTGGTTGGTGGCGGACACGACCCGCACGTCCACCTTCAGGTCCCGGTGCCCGCCGACGCGCTCGAAGGTCCGCTCCTGCAGGAAGCGCAGGATCTTCACCTGAACGGACGGGGGCAGGTCGCCGACCTCGTCGATCAGCAGGGTTCCGCCGTCGGCGATTTCGAAGCGTCCCTTCTTGGTAGTGAGCGCGCCGGTGAAGGCACCGCGTTCATGGCCGAAGAGTTCGGATTCGACGATGCCTTCGGAAAAGGCCGCGCAGTTCACCTTCACGAAGGGCCCCAGCGCACGGTCACTGTTGTAGTGGATGATATTGGCGATCATCTCCTTGCCGGTTCCGCTCTCGCCCTCGATCAGCACGGTGGCGTTGGTCCTGGCGACCTGTTCCACCTGCGCGAGGAGCTGCCGGATCTCCGGGGACCGGCCGACGATCGCGACATCGCTGTAACGCTCAATGAATTTGCGCTTCAGCTGGATGTTCTCGTTGCGCAGCTTCAGGGCCTCCACGGCCTTGAGGATCAGCACCTCCAGCCGATCGATGCTGACGGGCTTGGGAAGGTAGTCGTACGCTCCCTTCTTCATCGCCTCGACTGCGGAGTCAACGCTTCCCTGCCCGGTGATGAGGATCACCATGGGTCGGTGCTCCAGCTTGTTCACGGTTTCCAGCAACTCCATGCCGCCCATGCCTGGCATCACCAGGTCCGCGAGAACGACCGAGACTGGCTCGGCCTGGAGGAGTTCCAGGGCCTCCACGCCGCTGGCCACCGCATAGGTCGTGTAGCTGTCGGACAGGGCCCGGGACAGCGTCTCCCGGGTCAGCTTGTCGTCGTCGACGATCAGGATCGAGTGTTCCAAGGTGTCGTTCGTCTCCCGGGTGTTGGATGCAGGCAAAGGGTTGGTGTGATGAAGAAGATGCGGTGGTTCGTTGTGTGGCTCAGCGCCAGGGAAGATTGCCGCTCGGCTCAATCGGCTCGGCTGCTGGTCAGGTGGTGCTGCATTCGAGCTCGGTCAGGGCAGGTTCCGGGGCGACTCGTATCACAGGTCCGGAGATCGGCAGACGCAGGGTGAACGTCGAACCTTGGCTCGCC
>PUOZ01000236.1 GCA_003553165.1 Thioalkalivibrio sp. | reverse complement strand
GTGCGGCGACTGCGTGTTCCCGGCGCTGGGCATCTCCGTTCCCTTCGATGCGGTTTTCGAGAACGTCAATCCCCCCGCAGAAGCCGCCGGTGTGGATGACGGGGAACCCGCGGGAGGGTGACCCGCACGTGCCCGCGCTCGGTGGCGGCAGTGAAATCGTGCCAGACGGGTGTACCCACCGGAAGCCGCGACCACTGCCTCGGGGCGCAGCGAGGGTGCGAGGCGTGGACAGGGACCCACACCGGGGTCGGACCAATCCAACCCAATGGATCGGTTAAGGCCTCGGTGGGATATTCCGTCCGAGACACCGGAAGATGTCGCCGTTGCTGTTCGCGGGACAGCTTGGGTTCGTCGTTTAGGCGCGTCTGCGAGAAGATAGCGCTTCGGTGAAGGGCGCACCGCTCACCATCGATTGACGCAGGCTCGGCAGTGTGTACCATGCGCATTATGAACAGCGCTGAGCTTATCCGGCAGCTGGAGCGCGCGGGATGGAGGTTGCGTGGGGTCAAGGGTTCGCATCACATCTACACGCATCCGGAGCGAGGAGGGCATATCAGCGTGCCGCACCCGCGCAAGGACCTCGGGAAGGGGTTGTTTCACAAGCTGCGCAAGCAGGCTGGGCTAGAATGAGAGGCAACCCGCAATGAGGTACCCCATCGCGATCGAGTCGGGCGACGAGCAGCATGCATTTGGCGTTGCCGTGCCCGACCTGCCCGGCTGTTTCTCGGCCGGCGACACGCTGGACGAGGCGATCGACAACGCTCGCGAAGCCATCGAGCTCTGGTTGGAAACCGTCATCGACGACGGGGGCAGCGTACCCACCCCGCGTCCTATTTCAGAGCACCATTCCGACCCTGAATATTCCGGCTGGATCTGGGCCGTGGTCGAGGTGGATCTGGCGTCGCTGTCGGATAAGGCGGAGCGTGTGAACATCACACTTCCCGCCCGCGTGCTGCGCCGGATCGACGCAGCAGCCAAGGCCGCGGGCGAGTCCCGCTCAGGCTACATTGCCCGTCGCTCCCTGGAAAATCCGCGCGCCTGAGTGAAGTGTCACTGGGGTCGGACCAAGCCAACCCATTGTTTTAAAGAGGAGATAGGCCCGTTTTGGGGCTGTTTCCGGCCTTAAACGCTCGTTTCTGACCCCGAAAAACGTGGTCCAAGGATGCCTGGAGGCGGGGCGAGCTATCGTTCTGGCATCGCTCGGGAACTGTAACCTGGGTGGTCAGGAAGGCAGGTCGCCGAGCAGGCGCACCAGCATGTGGCGGATGTGATCCTGCCCGCCGAAGAAGACGGCCAGGACGCGGATACGGCGGCTTTCTTCCTGGATTTCGAACCAGTAGACCGCGCGGTTCAGGGTCAGGTGACGCAATCCGGGCAGCAGATCGTCATGCGCGGAACCGCGGTGTGGAACGGTTCCCAGGCGTTCCGCCTGCGCTCGGATGCCATGGACCCGCGATTCCGCGTGATCCAAGGCCGCATCGAGGCTTTCGCCGAAACCCAGATAGCTCTCAAGCAGATGGTCGAAGATCAGCCCGAGATCGTGTACCGCCTCATCGGAGAACTCAATCCGAAATGTCACGATGATGTCGCCGCTTGTGGGACACCATCGCGTCGATACGCTTATCCATTTCCGCGCCATCGATGAATAAGCCATCGCGGCGTCGGGCGAGGAGTTCGCGCAGTGCCGCGGTTTCCGCCTCGTCCTGATCCAGTTTCTGACGTAGCAGCTCGACACCCTGCTGCAGAACGGCGCTGATGCTCGGATAGCGGCCGGATTCCACCATGGCTCTGGCGAAATCGTATTGAGCGTCTGTCAACGAGATGGATGATTTGGCGGTCATAGGCAGCGTCCTCCTTCACCCAATGGTACGACCGGGTACTACCACGATCAAGATGGCGTGTAAGTGCCGACCAAAACCCGCGGTTATCTGCCGCGGACCCCACGAGCGGGATTGCCCCGATGGGCCGCGGTGGGCAGTACTGACCAGCGGTTGGCGGGTGATCGAGGAGTCGGGATGGGGTGGATGGATCGATGGATCCGGGGATCGGCGCCCTTTTATCCGAGACGGAACCGATCCACCTGCTGGTTGAGTCGCGCTGCGGTGTCCTGGAAGCTCTTGGTGGCGGCGTTGATCTCGTGCAGACGGGCGCTGTTGCCTTCGCTGATCTGACTGATGCGATCCATCGCCTCGGCGGTCGACTGACTGACGTTGCTCTGTTCTCGCGTGGCGTCGGCGATATGCTGAATCAGCCGGCTGACTTCGCTGGCGGCCTCGACGATATCATCCAGAAGCTTGCGCGTGGTATGACTGGTCTGCGCGTTGTCATCGACGTCGGCAGTCACCTTGGCCATCGCGGAAACCACCTGGGATGTCTTGCCGCTGACGTGACTGACCGTTTCTGTGATAGACACGGTGCTCGCAGCCGTGCGCTCGGCAAGCTTCTTGACCTCGTCCGCGACGACAGCGAAACCGCGGCCCTGCTCCCCCGCGCGTGCCGCTTCAATGGCGGCGTTCAGAGCCAGGAGATTCGTCTGTTCGGCGATGTCCCGGATGACCTGTGTCATCTCGGAAATGCGGGAGACCTGCTCGCTCAGTTCCTTGATCACTCCGCTTGAGCTGGCAACACTTTCCACGATGCGCTGGGTGGCCGCGACACTTTGCTGCATGTTCTGGTTGCCGTCCTGCGCGACCGTTCTGGCATGGGCGGCGGCCTTGGCAACCGCTTCGGCATCGGACGCGACTTCGCCGATCGATACGCCCATTTGCTCCATCGCGGCACTGATTTGCATCACCTGGGCCGTCTGATCGTCGGCGAGTACCGTGGCTTCCTGAATGGTGCTCGACATCTGGCTAGTGGAGTCATGCACCTGATGGGATGCCTGCGCAGTCTCGCCGATCAGGTTCGCCAAGGATTGGTTCATTGCGTTCAATGATGCCAGCAATTCCGCGACTTCATCGCGCCCCTTGTCCTCAACCCGGTTGCTGAGATCGCCGCCGGCAATGCCCTGTGCAAAGCGTACCGCGGTCCCCAAACGGCCGGTCAGGCTGCGTGTAATCAGAATCGCCACTGCAATCCCGATGAGCAGAGCCAGCCCGCCCAGCCCCAGCATCGTGACCCGGGCGAAATCATAAGCCGCTGCGGCTTCCTGGGTTCGGCGGAGGCTGTTTTCTTCGAGAAAGCCGAGCATCTGATCGAGTGCTTCCACCAGACGCTGCTGCTGCAGCCGCACCACGTCGCGAATCAGGTCCTGCGCGGTTTCCATGTCCTCGGAGAGAGCGGCATCCATGACCTCTCTGGTTCTTTCGGCAACCTCCGCTTCGACTGATCGAATCATCGCCAGGAGATGCTGTTCCTCGGGATCCGTTGCCAATTCGGCAAGGGCCTCTTCCGCCTCCCCGTAGGCGGTGCGAGCCTCCCGCATGCGTCGCGACTCATCGCGCATGAACCCGAATTCACCCTGCAGCACGACATCGCGCATCGCGATCCCTCGGTATCTGACCGCATCGCGCATGGTGTTCAGCAGCGTGATCTTGGCGTAGTCCTGCAGCACGAGTTCATCGAGATTGGACTGCATCATGGCCATGCGACTGAGGCCGATCATCAGAATGATCAGCATGAAGACCAGCACCAGACCGAAGCCCAACATCAGGCGTGCGCCAACACGTAAACGAATAAGCATGTGCATCTCTGAGTCCGTACCTTTCTGTGCCGGCGCGTGCAAGCCTTCGTCCATCCAAAAGCGACACGCTGACCCGCCCGCTTCGTGCACAGGGGGCTGTTAGCCAGGCTTGACACCCATGTGCAGCGATCGGCCAGCGCGTTACGGACCGCTGGCTGCCGGTTCTTACACCTATTCCGCGGTAACCGCAGTGTGCAGTACGCCGATCACCTGACCGTTATCCAGGACGGGAGCCGAGACATGCACGCTGGGTATCTGAGTGGTGGGATCCGGGCGGATCTGGCTGGCGCCCCAAGGCTGTCCCTTTAACGCCTCTCTGACCGGCGGCCGTGCGGCTGCGTTGTACAAAAGCGTCTTGC
>PUOZ01000013.1 GCA_003553165.1 Thioalkalivibrio sp. | reverse complement strand
CGGTGTTGCCGAAGGAGCGTGGCGTGCGCACCAGGATGCGGCGCACATCACCCTCTTCGGTCATCGGCAGCATCCGCCGCTCGACCTCGGCCATCTGCTCGCGCATGTACTCGAAGCTTGCTCCCTCTGGCCCGTTGACCATGATGAAGAAGGCACCCCGGTCCTCGCGCGGGGCGAACTCCTCGGGAATCTCGTTGAACAGCCACCAGGCCCCGCCAAGGCTCAGCGCCAGGATGGGGACCACACCCCAGGAATAGGGCAGGCTGCGCTGCAGCAGGCGGGCATAGCCCTGTTCCAGACGCGTGAAGCCGCGGCCGATGATCCGGGCCATGCCGGTCTCGTCGTCGCCCTTGTGCATCAGGCGGCCGGACAGCACCGGTGCAAGGGTCAGCGCAACGATGCTCGAGAACACCACCGCGATCGCGATCGCCAGCGCAAACTCGGTGAACAACCTGCCCACGGTGCCGCTGAGAAAGGCGAGCGGGACGAAGACCGCGACCAGCACCGAAGTCGTGGCAATGATCGCGAATCCCACCTGCCGGGCGCCCCGGTAGGCCGCGAGCAACCCCGGTTCGCCGCGCTCGATCCGGCGATGGATGTTCTCGAGCATCACGATGGCGTCGTCCACGACCAGCCCGATCGCCAGTACCAGCGCGAGCAGGGTCAGCAGATTGACCGAGAAGCCGAAGAGCGCAATGCCGATGAAGGCCGCGGTGATGGCGACAGGCACCGTGACCGCGGGAATGAGGGTGGCCCGCCAGCTGCCCAGGAACAGGTAGATCACCAGCACCACCGCGAGAGTCGCGATCGCCAACGTGATGTAGACCTCGCGGATCGCACCCTCGATGAACACCGAGCTGTCGTAGGTGACCACCAGCGACGTGCCGTCGGGCAGTTGATCCTGCAGATCCTGCGCGACCCGTTTCACCCCGCTGGCGACATCCAGCACGTTGGCGTTGGCCTGGCGGATGATGCCGAGCCCGACCATGTCCTCGCCGTTGCCGCGGAACTCCGTGCGCTCGGAATCGGAACCCACGTTCACCTGGGCGACCTCGCCCAAGCGCACCAGGTGGGTGTTGTCGGCGCGCTTGATGACCAGGCTGGCGAAGTCCTCGGCAGTGCGGGACATGCGGTCCACGCGGACCTTGAACTCCCGGTCCAGCGAGTCGATCCGGCCTGCCGGTAGCTCGACGTTCTCCCGGCGCAGGGCATCCTCGATATCGGCAACGGTCAGGCTTCGCGCAGCCAGGGCCTCGCGATCCACCCAGATGCGCATCGCGTAGCGCCTGGCACCGCCCAGGCGCACCAGTGCGACCCCATCGACCACGGACAGGCGGTCGACCAGGTAGCGGCGCGCGTAGTCCGCCAATTCCAGGCCGTCCATGGTCGTGCTGGACAGGTTCAGCCACAGGATCGGGTTCGCATCCGCATCGGCCTTGGTCACCTGGGGCGGATCCACCTCGTCGGGCAGGAAGCGGACCACCCGGGAAACGGCCTCCCGAATATCGTTGGCGGCGGCATCGATGTCGCGGTTCAGGCTGAATTCCACGGTGATGGAAGAGCGCCCGTCCCGGCTCGACGACTGGATGTAGCGGATGCCCTCGATCCCTGCGATCCGGTCCTCGAGGCGCTGGGTCACCTCACGCTCGATGATCTCGGCGCTGGCCCCGGGATAATCGGCCTGCACGGTGATGATCGGCGCGTCGATATCGGGGTACTCGCGCAGCGGCAGCTGCTGATAGGCGATCAGGCCGAAGGTGACCAGCAGCAGGTTGAAGACCACCGCCAGCACCGGGCGGCGGTTGGCGATGTCCGAGATAATCATGCCGCGTCCTCCCCGAGCACCCGGACCTCGCTGCCCTGGCGCACCCGCAGCGTACCCTCCTCGACCACCCGGTCGCCCTCGGACAACCCGTCCAGCACCTCCACGATGCCGGGCTGCCGCCGACCGATACGGATCTCCTGGCGGCGCGCCGTGCCGTCGGCGTCGACGACGAACACGAAGTGCTGGTCGGCGGTCGCCACCAGTGCACCCTCGGGCACCGCCAGCCGCTCCGCGGGATCCAGCGGCAGACGCGTGGTCAACAGCATGCCCGGGCGCAGCTCGCGGTCGGCGTTATCGATCTCCGCACGCACCGTCAGCGTTCGGGTCGCGACATCGATGCGGGTGCTGATCGCCGTGACCTCGCCTTGGTAGACACGGTCACGGAAGGCGATGCTGCGTGCCTCGATCGGCATCCCGCGCCGGATCGCGCCCAGGTATTGCTCGGAGACCGTGAAGTCCACCTTGATCACGGAAATGTCGTCCAGTTCGGCCACCGCGGTGCCGGGCGTGACCAGCGACCCGGTGCTGACCCGGCGCAGCCCCAGAACACCCGAGAACGGTGCCCGGATCACCCGCTCGGACAGGCGTGCCTCCACTGCGCCCAAGCGGGCCTCGGCCTCCTCCACGCGCGAGCGCTGCTGGTCGACCTGCTGCCGCGGCACGATGCCGTCGGCGGCGAGGCCGCGAATCCGGTTCAGCTCCCGCCGCTGCTCGGTCAGCCAGACCTCGGCCTCGCGCTGCTCGGCGAACTCCTCGGCCGACGCCAGTCGCACAAGAACCCGGCCGGCCTCGACCTGGTCACCATCACGAAAGCCGATCTCGGATACGTTGGCCGTGACCGATGCGGTAATGGTCACCGACTCATTGGCCTGGGCGGTACCCAACGACTCGAGCACGGTCTCGAACCGCTGCGGCGCTGCGGTTGCGAGCCGGACCGGGATACGCCGGTCCACCGCGGGGGTTCCTGCAGCCGGGCCGGCGTTGGTCACTCCGCCATCCTGAGTGGACCAGAACCACAGGCCGCCACCCGCCAAGAGGGCCAGCACGACGAAGACGGCAAAGGCCCTCAACCTGTCACACCCATATGACCGGGGATCGAAACCGGCAGCGCAAAAGTTACGTACATCAGCTCAAGTCCTCAAGGATCACGATCAACGGGGCGGGCTCAATCACAGACGGGTGCCGGGCGATGAACATCCATGCAGCCTGCTGAACACCCGCACAAGACAGTGCTGTTCCTCCAGAAAGACCACGTGTAGAGGTCAGAATTCCAATCAATGGCCGGAAAGGTCACCGGCGTTGCGCATGCCGATACCTGCGTATCACGAAAGCTCCGCAGGGAGTCCGCTGGCGCGCAACGCCCTCCCCTGGATGGCCGTCCCTTGTGGGAGGCGAGCCCTCTCGGCGACCGAACGGCGGAAAACCTTCGCCCAGAGACTGGCCTCCCACAGGGGCCACCCCTTCAAACAGCGCCAATCCGACCACCTGCAGAGCTTTGGTGCTCCTCAAGTGGCGAAATGGAGTGCCGGCGCTTGCTCCCGCTTTGGCCTTTGGGCCTGACTTCGTGCCGCGAAAGCGGGAACCAGCTCCCGCACTCCCTATTCTCTTCGTCACCGGATGAAGCTGCGCACCCCGGACAGCCCCACCAGGCTGCCGTCGAAATAGCGTCGCAGAAAGCTGTCGAAATCGTAGCGATCGCTGGCTTCCATTGCGGCCTGTTCGGTCATCGAATGCAGCGCCAGTTCCGTCAGCTCGGCCTCCCGCGGTAACGGACAGTTGCTGCGGAAGGCCTCCCGATGCTGCTCGGACAGACGCCGGGCGTAACGGTAGAAGCCTTCCTCCCGCGCCATCATGTCCTCGAGCATGCGCGCCGAGGGGGTCAGCGCCGGCTGCTCCACCTTGCCCCACTGTTCGCTGAGCGAACGGCGGTAGGGATCGCCGGGAAGACCCTGGTCCAGCATCGCGGCCACCGGGCGCATCAGGGTCAGCAGTTCGCGGGCAAGCGCCTGCAACGGCATGGGTCCCCGATCACAGCGCAGAACCAGACCCTGTTCGCGGCCCCGGTGGGCCACCGCGAGCAGGTTGGCGTCGATGTCAGCCATGGCGGTCTCCGACAGCGGCGCGCTGGGAATCAGCATCGCCGTCAGGCAAAAGGCCTCCAGGAAGCGCAGCTGGCTTTCATCGACGCCCAGCGGGTGCTGGGCATTCACGTCCACCGAGCG
>PUOZ01000082.1 GCA_003553165.1 Thioalkalivibrio sp. | reverse complement strand
CGCCTCTCCCCCCGCACGAACTTTCATGGCCCTGCGCCGTCCCTGACGATGAAAAGCCGCAGACTGTAGGTCGGGTTAACCCAAAGGGCGTAACCCCACGGGTCTCGCACCCACCCATGGGCGCAAAGCAGCGTCGGCCCCGGCACGTCGGGTTACGCTACGCTAACCCGACCTACAGAACTGGGCCGTGACTTTCACGTTAAGAAAGGATGAACCCGATGAAGGATGCCGCGCCGCAAATGATCCTGCTGAGTGAATACCAGGCCCCGGACTGGCGGGTCGAGGAGTTGGAACTGTCTTTCGACCTTGACCCCAAGGAAACCCGCGTGCTGTCGCGGTTGCGGGTCCGGCGTGTCGCCGGGAGCCCGGGTGCCCCGCTCAGGCTCCATGGCCAGGAGCTGGAGCGGCTCCGGCTGGAGATCGATGGCGCAGCCCCGGTTGCGGGTGTCGTGATCGAGGACGCCGAGGGATTGTTGCTGCAGGGTTTGCCGGACCACGCTGAGATCGTGATCGAGACGCGGACCCGCCCGGCGGCGAATACTGCGCTGGAGGGGCTGTACGTTTCCGGCGGCAGTCTCTGTACCCAGTGCGAGCCCGAAGGCTTCCGCCGCATCACCTATTTTCCGGATCGTCCCGACGTGCTGACCCGCTACCGCGTGCGCCTGGAGGCCGATGCCGCCCGTTTCCCGGTGCTGCTGGCCAACGGCAACCGGGTGGACGCCGGAGACCTTCCGGAAGGGCGTCACTATGCCGTCTGGGAAGACCCGTTCCCGAAACCGAGCTACCTGTTCGCGCTCGTGGCGGGCGACCTCGCCTGCGAGTCGGACCGCTTCGTGACCCGCTCGGGGCGCGAGGTGGCGCTGGAGGTCTACGTGGAACACCACAACCGCGAGCGCTGCGTCCACGCGCTGGCGTCGCTGGCGCGCGCGATGCGCTACGACGAGGAGGCCTTCGGGCGCGAGTACGACCTCGACGTCTACATGATCGTCGCGGTGGACGACTTCAACATGGGCGCGATGGAGAACAAGGGCCTGAATCTCTTCAACGCCAAGTACGTGCTGGCCAGCCCCGATACGGCCACGGACAGCGACTATGTGCACATCGAGAGCGTGATCGCGCACGAGTACTTCCACAACTGGTCCGGCAACCGGGTGACCTGCCGCGACTGGTTCCAGCTGTCGCTGAAGGAGGGTCTTACCGTCTTCCGGGACCAGGAATTCACCACCGACAACACCCTGTTCGGGGTGAAGCGCATCGACGACGTGCAGCGCCTGCGCGCGTTCCAGTTCCCGGAGGATGCCGGCCCGCTGGCGCATCCGGTCCGGCCGGACCGCTACGCCGAGATCAACAACTTCTACACCATGACGGTGTACGAGAAGGGCGCCGAACTGATCCGCATGCTGCGGACCCTCATCGGCCGCGAGACCTTCCGCCGCGGGCTGGACGCCTACTTCGAACGCTTTGACGGTCAGGCCGTGACCACCGACGACTTCGCCGCGGTGATGGCGGAGGTCTCGGGACGCGACCTGGAGCTCTTCAAACGCTGGTACACCCAGGCGGGCACGCCGCGAGTGACTGCCCGCAGCGCCTTCGATGCCGCCTCCGGAACCCTGCGCATCGACGTCGAGCAGCGAACCCCGGCGACTGCCGGTCAGCGGGAGAAGGCACCGCTGCACATCCCGCTGCGTGTCGCGCTGCTAGGGCGCGACGGTCGCCCTGTGTCCGGGCGGCTGGGCGAGGCGGCTGAGGCGCGGGAATGGGTCCTGGAACTGACGTCTGCTGCGCAGTCCTTCCACCTGAGCGGCCTGGCCGAGGCGCCGGCCGCGATTTCCTGGCTGCGGGGCTTCTCCGCGCCCGTGCTGCTGGACGCCGGCCAGGGCACCGCCGAACTCGCGCACCTGGTCGCCTTCGACGATGACGCTTTCGTCCGCTGGGACGCGGCCCAGTCCCTGCTGCGCCGGGCGGTCATCGCCCGGGTCGGCGGTGATGCCGATGCCGCATTGGAGGCGGCGCTGACGGATGCGATGGCCGCGCTGCTCGATGACTCCGGCGTCGAGCCGGTGCTGCTCGCCGCGTTGCTGGAGCTTCCGGCGCATCGCGAGCTGATGGAGTGGTTCGAGCAGGCCGACCCGGTCGCGGTCCAGGCGGCGCGAAAGCAGACCGAGCAGGCGGTCTTCGGACCGATCGCCGAAGCCCTGCAGCGTTGTCAGCCGGGACTGGAGTCGGTGGACAACGGCGAGTTCACCGCCGCGGCAATGGGCCGTCGCCGACTGCTGAACCAGGTTCTGGGAATGCGGGTGGCATTGGCGGCGGAGGGCGCCGTCGAGGCCGCCGCGCGGCAGTACCGCGAGGCCGAGAGCCAGACCCTGCGCATGGGCGCGCTGGCCGCGTTGAACGACGCCGAACACCCGTTGCGGGAGGAACTCCTTGAGGACTTCGAACGCCGTTACCACGATGATCCGCTGGTGCTGGACAAGTGGTTCTCGTTACAGGCCGGCAGTCAGGTGCCAGGCGGCCTCGAGCGCTTGGACCGGTTGCTGGAGCACCCGGGTTTCCGTTGGTCGAATCCGAACCGGGTGCGGGCGGTGCTGGGGCCGTTCATGGCCGCGAACCACCGCCACTTCCACCGCGAGGACGGCGAGGGCTATCGCCGCATCGGGGCATTCATCGAACGACTCGACGGCCTGAACCCGCAGACGGCCGCGCGCCTGGTTCAGCCCCTGACCCGCTGGCGCCGCCTGGACACCGCCCGTGGCGCACAGATGCGTGCCGAACTGAAGCGGCTCGCCGGCCTGGAAGGCCTCTCGCGCGATCTGAACGACATGATCCAGCGCGCGCTGGCCCCGGACCATGAAGGTTAGTGAAAGTCACAGCCCAGTAGGTCGGGTTAGCGCAGCGTAACCCGACGACGTCGTGGGGACGACGTCCTTTGCGCCCGTGGGTGGGGCGAGGCCCGTCGGGTTACGCCCTTTGGGCTAACCCGACCTACAGTTTGCGGCTGGCCCCGGGTCATGACCTTTAACGCAGCAGCATGTAGACGCCGGCCAGCATCAACACGGCGGCGAATGCGCGGCGCAGGGCCAGGACCGGCAGGTGATGGGCCAGCCAGACGCCGGCGCGAACGCTGACGGCGGCCCCGACGGCAATGCCGGCGATGGCCGGCAGGTACAGGTAGCCGATGCTCCAGGCCGGTGTGGTCCGAGCGGTATCGAGCAGGGCGGGGAGCGCGTAGACCAGGCTTCCGGCGATCGCGATCGGTATCCCCAGGGCCGCCGCCGATCAGATCGCGCGGCGTATGTCCAGGCCCTGGGTGAGCAGAAACGGTGTGGTCAGCGTACCGCCGGCGATGCCGATCAGTGCGGAAACCGCGCCGATGCCGGTCCCGGCGGCGAACCAGACCGGCCTGCCCGCTTCCGGACGCGTCGGGGGCCGGACGCTCCATAGCAGCCACAGCGCGATGGTGATCTCGAAGACGCCGAAGATCCTTCCCAGCGCGCGCCCGTCGATCTGGATCGCCAGCCAGGCACCGAGCATTGCGCCGATCAGGATCGGCGGCAGCAGCCGACGGACCGAGGCGCCGTCCACGCTCCCGCGCAGGAAGTGACCCCGGGCCGAGAGCATCGCCGTGGGGATGATGGCCCCCAACGAGGTGCCGATCGCCGTCTGCACCAGGAACTCGCTGTCGAAACCCATCAGGGCGAACAGCCAGACCAGCACCGGCACCAGGACCAGCCCCCCGCCAATGCCGAACATGCCGGCCGGGATTCCGGTGACGAGTCCGAGCAGCAGGAACAGGACGAGCAAACCCAGCGGTCCGCTCCCGACGAGCAGGGACTCCATTTCTAGCGTCTTCCCGGGGTGCAGGAAGCATCCCGAAGGCACCCCACCGCTGTTGCGGGTACCCCGTGGTTCGACAGGCTCACCGCGAACGGGGGCAGCCCCTGGTTTGGCGACATCAACCGGATCCGAGCCTTCGGGTCGCTGCTAGAGGCTGCTCAGCACGCGTCGGGCGGTGGCGATGGTCTCGTCGATGTCGGCATCGCTGTGGG
>PUOZ01000216.1 GCA_003553165.1 Thioalkalivibrio sp. | reverse complement strand
TCCTGGCGCCAGCGCGGCGTGGCCGGACCCTCGTCGAAGCCGATCGCCTCGACGTCCTTGCGGCTGGTTGCGAAGACCAGCCTGCGCACCCCGCTCCAGGCGATCGCGCCCAGGCACATGGTGCAGGGGGCGCTGGAACTGACCAGCACGCAGGGTATTTCCTCGAGGGTGTGACTGCCGATCCGCTGCTGGGCCAGGGACAGCGCCTGCAGCTCCGCGTGCGCCGCCGCGCAGTGGCTGCCGATGGTGGTGTTGAGTGCGGCGCTGAGGCGTTCGCCAGTGCGTAGATCGTAGACCGCGGCCGCAAAGGGGCCGCCGCTGCCACGTTCGACGTGCTCGCGAGCCAGCGCGAGCACTTCCTCGATCCTGGATTCGTCGTTCGCGGGCGCCGGTCGGCGCAGCCAGTCGGCCAACCACGCGGGCTGCGTGAGGCGGATCGTGGTGTCGGTTGGGGGGTTGCGGTCAGTCATCCGGTCGAGCCCGGTGCAGGGTTCCCCCAAGCGTAGACCGGATCACGCTGGGCCGGGTGGATTCCGGTCCTGGCGGGTTCACGCAGGCGTGTCCAGTTCGCGCGCCTGCTGCTTCATCAGTTCCACGATGGCGTAGACACCCACGTGCCGGTTCGGCGACAGGTGCTCGTGGAGTTCCAGGCGTTCGAAGAACTCGTCCACGTCGAGCTGTTCGACCTCTTCCACGCGGCGCCTATCCACCAGCTGGATCAGCAGGGTGAGTACGCCCTTGATGATCGTCGTGTCGCAGTCGCCGTGATAGCGGATGAGATTCGGCGCCTCGGGGTCCCGGTAGGCCTGGATCCAGACCTGGCTCATGCAGCCCTTCACCTTGTTGTCCTCGACCCGCGCCGCTTCAGGCAAGGGCGGCAGCTTCTGGCCGAGTTCAACGAGGTATTGGTAGCGCTGGTCCCAGTCACCCAGTAACTCGAAGGTCTCGACCATTTCATCCAGTGTCATCATGACTCTATCCAGGCGGCAATTTGCGCGTGCGGCAGATGGTAGCAAGCTGACTACCTGCGCTCATGATCCACGGTCTGCGCGTAATGGTTTTTCTGCGCGTGCCCGGCGGGGAGGCATTCCTCAGCCCGATGGCGATCGATCCGTAGGGTGTCGCAGCACGGGCTCGCAAACGTGTGTTTTCCGCGCGCCTGTTGCTGGCCTTGAATCCTGCTCGGTGTCCTCGTGGCGGGAGGGCGGTGCGACCGGGTAGCCTCGGTGGTCAGGGTTTCGGGTCTTTCCGGTCGCGGGTCAGATTGTCGCTGACTCTGGCGATGAGTTCGGTGGCGAGTCCAAGAATGTGATCGCGGGCGAAACCGACCTGTTTCATCTCCCGGAACAGGGTCTGTGCGATTACGCGGATCAGGCGATCGGGATCGCCATCGATATGATCCGTTGTCGGCTTTTTCCCGTCTGACCCGGCCCGCGCGAGAATCGACTGCATGAAACAGGTCTTGAGCAGTCCCTGCAAGCGGTGAATGCGGATGGACTGCGCGACGGTCAGAGCGAGCACTGTGGCCATCTTGAGGTCATCGGTATCGAGCCGTGGCCGCGTTTCCGGTGAGTCGATGTTGATCACGCCCACTACCGAGTCCTCAAGCAGGATAGGCACGGAAATGATGTCATCGAACTCTTTCGGTGCGCGTTGTGCCAGGCCGCCGAATCTGGATTCGTGGAGATTTTCGATGAACAAGGGTTGCCCTGTCGTGGCGACATGTCCGGCGATGCCTGAATCCAGGGAGATCGGCCTGCTCAAGGCCTCTTCCGGCAGGTAGCCATGGTGGGCCTCGACCCGAAGCATGGGTCTCCCGTCACCCTCCAGTTGCTTGACCAGCATGATGGAACAGTGACTGCAGCCCATCGCGTGTGCGACCAGTCGGGCCAGCGTATCCAGACCCTGTTCCAGGGAGTCGGTCTGCTCCACAAACCGCGCCAGTTCGGCCAGTTGCAGGGAAAAGGCCTGTTCACCCATGTGCACCACCCGTCTTGATCAAAAAAGCAGGGAACGGAACTTCAATCTGATTTGCCAGCCATGTCGCACCAGAGTACGAGAACTCTGGCACATTTGGCGGGCCATCACCATGGCAGTTGATGGCCAAAGATACGCCGCCAGAGGCCTTTGACAGTCTATTAGTTGTCCGGAGGTGTTTTCGCAACGGGGTGCCCACGGCAGTCGCCTTTTTTTGGCACAATCCGCGGAGAACGGCACAGAGGGTCCGGACATGCGCAGGGTGGTGTTCAACCAGAAGGGTGGGGTAGGAAAATCCACGATTGCCTGTAATCTCGCGGCCATTGGTGCCCATCAGGGACGCAAAAGTCTGGTAGTGGATCTCGACCCGCAGGGTAATTCGAGCCAGTACCTACTGGGGCGGTCGCACGCCGGGACGGCGCCCACACTCGCTGATTTCTTCGACCAGGTGCTGAATTTCAAGCTGAACCCACGCGACAGCGCCGATTTCGTGATCCCGACTCCCTTCCCCGGGCTGGACCTGATGCCGTCGCATCCGGACCTCGAGGATCTGCAGGGGAAGCTGGAGTCGCGCTACAAGATCTACAAGCTTCGTGAGGCCCTGGAGCGGCTGGGCGACGACTACGAAAGGATCTGGATCGATACGCCGCCTGCGCTCAACTTTTACACAAGATCGGCCCTGATCGCCGCAGATGGGTGCCTGATCCCGTTTGATTGTGACGATTTTTCCCGCCGTGCCCTATATGCGCTGCTCGAGAACGTGCAGGAGATCAAGCTCGATCACAATCGCGCACTCGCCGTCGAGGGGATCATCGTCAACCAGTTCCAGGCGCGGGCCTCGTTGCCGCGCAGGATCGTCGAGGAACTCACGGCCGAAGGGCTGCCGGTGCTGATTCCGTACCTGTCGGCGTCGGTGAAGATCCGGGAATCGCATCAGCATTCGCGGCCGGTGATTCACCTGGACCCCAGGCACAAGGTCACGCGCGAATACGTGGCATTGCACGATGCCCTGGGATGAGATGGGTTGAACCTGGGGCTCCGGCCCGGACTTCGTTAGGCGTGAAAGTCACGGCCAGGCTCGTCCCTACGCTCCCGCTATTCGGTGCCGGATGACCCAGCTCCTCAAAGCGGCGGCAAGCCGCCGCACGCCATGGGCGCTTGCGCTTTCATCGTTCGGGGACGACGCTACTTTACGGCCCTGGCTGGATGCGAGACCCGTCGGGTTACGCCCTTTGGGCTAACCCGACCTACAGTTTGCGGCTTTTCAAGGAGAGGGAATGAACATGGTCGACCCGACGCCTGCCCGCATCGGCATCGTCACCGTATCCGACCGCGCGAGCCGGGGCGAGTACGTGGACGAAGGCGGTCCGGCGATACAGGCCTGGCTGGAAGCGGCGCTGACCTCGGTTTGGGAACCCGTGCTACGGGTGATTCCCGACGATCGCGAGGGCATCGAGGCGAGCCTCGCCGCCCTCTGCGATGACGCGGGCTGTTGCCTGGTCGTGACCACGGGCGGGACCGGACCCGCGCCGCGCGACGTCACCCCCGAGGCCACCGAGGCGGTCTGCACGAAGATGCTGCCGGGCTTCGGGGAGCAGATGCGGGCGGTGTCCCTGCGGCACGTCCCCACCGCCATCCTGTCGCGCCAGACAGCGGGTATCCGCGGCACCACCCTGATCGTGAACCTGCCCGGCAAGCCCTCGGCGATCGCCGAGTGCCTGGACGCGGTGTTCCCGGCGATCCCGTACTGCGTGGACCTGATTGGCGGACCCTACCTGGAAACCGATCCGGTCCGCGTCAGGTCGTTCCGGCCGGCGCACGCGCGCCGACCCGGCTGAAGCCGTATACCGGCTCCCGATTATCACGCAAGCTCCGCAGGGAATCCGCTCGTGCCCAAGGCCCTCCCCTGCATGGCCGTCCCTTGTGGGAGGCGAGCCCTCTCGGCGACCGAACGGCGGCAAACCTTCGCCCAGAGGCCTGCCCTCCCACAGGGGCGTCCCTTGAAACGCCCAATCCCACCGCCTGCGGAGCTTGCGCGATAATCAGGTCAGGCGTTGAGGTCCGGGATCAGCCGGCTGCGCATCCG